>CAZUDR010000160.1:0-7448 GCA_964618715.1 uncultured Undibacter sp.
CGAGTCGCATCCTTGACGAGATGCGCCAGACGCTCGTTCGGTACGGCCCCGCGCCAATGGCGCAGGAAAGCGGTGGTCTCGGCCTTGCCGGCCGCAGATGCCGGAGATTTGGTCCGTCGGCTCATCGCGGCACACCGACCTGATGCTGAAGCCGCACCTCGCGCTGCTCGGCGGCCGAGGTGAGAATGGCGAGGCAGACCTCCAGCGTTGCCATCGCCCATTCTCCGCTGTGCATCGGCGCCCGGCCGTCGACCACCGCCTCGCACAGTTCGTCGATGACCTCGGCGCGCGGTACCGGAGGGACGGCGAGGCGTTCCAGCCGCTCGTCGTCGTCCCCGTAGATCATCACCCCCTCGGGAACGGGCCGCAGGTCCCCGCGCTCGCAGCTGGCGACCAGCAGGCCGAAATGCTGGTGCCGCCGATTGGGGTCCGGGGCGACCGGCGTGTACGCGCTGCCGCCGTAATTTCGTGCCGTTTTCAGATCCGCCTCGCTGCCGGATCCCCCTTCGTTCAAGGCGCGACGGGCCATGCCATAGCGGCGCCGGTCCTTCGGCGATCCAAGCTCCCCGACCCAGCCGCAGAATTCGTCGGTATCAAAATGCGCATAGCCGCTGTAGACGGCCGTCGCAAAGGCGCCGTCCTCAAAGGTGAGGTGGGCAGCGTAGGCGCCTTCCGTTGGCCGCCGCGCATCCCACGTGCCGGTTGACGCCCGCACGCTGCGGACCCGGCCCCCGCCCAGCAGGCGGATGACGTCGATCTGATGCGCGCCCTGGCTGAAGACGACGCCGCCGCCCTGTGCCGTGACAAGCTCTTCCGGCCGCCGCGGGCGGTACAGAAAATCGGTGAAATTGAGAGCCGTAATCATGCCGAGCCGGCCGAACTGGCCGCCAACGATGATGTCCCGGGCCCGCCGGTAGGGTGCGTCGAAGCTGTGGCTGTGGCCGACGACCATATGGGTGCCGGCCGTGTGGACGGCCTCGATCATCGTGCGGCAGTCGGCGAGGGTGAGGGCGATCGGCTTTTCGACCAGTGTGTGCTTGCCGGCGGTGGCCGCGGCGCACACATGGCGGGCGTGAAACTGGTGCGGCGTGGCGATGTAGATGGCGTCGAGCTCGGGGTCGTCACAGAGGGCTTCGACGGTCGCGTAGGTCCTGGCCCGGAAGTCGGTCGCGAAACGGCGCCGCGCCTCCTCGCGCGGATCGGCCGCCGCAGCCAGCTGGACGCGGGGGTCAGCCTGAAACGTCGGCAGCATCAGCGTGAACGCGCGCCCGAGCCCGGCGATGCCCAGGCGCACTGGCCGTTGGGCGGATTCGCGCTGCATCAGCGGTCGAGCACAAGGCGTGGCGACCGGGAGCGCGACACGCAAACCATAATGGATGACTCCTTCTCATGCTCGGCGAGGACCAGATCGCGATGATCGGCCTCTCCCTCGAGCAGCCGCGTGCGACACGTGCCGCAGGTCCCGCTCTCGCAGGAGCTCGGCACGGTCACGCCATGGGAGCGCATGGCATCAAGAATCGTTGTCCCCACAGGAACTTCAAATTCGACGTTGGAGCGCGCCAGGTGGACCCTGAATGCCTGGTCGTCCGGACGCGGGGCGGTCGGCTTGATGAACGTTTCAAAATGCACCGCGGCAGACGACCAGTGACCGGTCATGTCGCGCACGGCTTCCATCATGGGGCGGGGGGCGCAGCAGTAGAGGTGCTCCTGGTTCTTTCGCTGCTCCAGCATCGGCCACAGATCCAGCGCGCGGGACGGGTCGCCGTCGTCGTGGTGGATCGTCACCTTGCCCTTGAGCTCCGCCGCACCGAGTTCGGCCAGGAAGGCAGTCGCCTCGGGTGACCGCGTGCAATAGTAGAGGCGGAAGGACTTGTCGGGATGGTTCTGCAAATGGCGAACCATGGACATGATAGGCGCAATGCCGATGCCGCCGGCGATGAACAGGAGGTTCCTGGCGCGGGCCGGGAGCTGGAAATCATTCTTCGGCGCCGCGACATTCAGGATATCGCCCGGCTGCGCGTTGTCGATCAGGCTGATTGAGCCGCCGCGGCCCGGAACCTCCCGCTTCACCGCGATGACATAACGGTCCCGCTCGTCCGGATCGTTGCACAGCGAATAGTCCCGCACGTGTCCACCCGGCGTCTGCACCGACACGTGCGCGCCGGCCGTGAACGGGCGCAACTCGGCGTCATCGACGTGCCGCAACTCGAATTGCACGATGTCCTTTGCAATCTGGTCCTTGCGGGCAATTCGCAGCGGCGCCATCGCCGTTGGGTCAGCGTTACCGACGGTCATGCGGCAAAATAATTAGAGCCCTAATTTGTTTGTTCAAGGCTTTCATCGTCGTTTCGGGGTTTTTTGTTGCATTGCAACCGGGAATTCCTCCCTATCGACAAGGCGGCGACAGGAATTATACGCTGCAATCTTAGAGGCCTAAGTCAATACAGGCAAACGAGGGCAGGATCCGATGCTGACACGCGACGAAAACGAACTTCTTTGCCGGGTCGAAGGCGATGCGCCGATGGGGCAACTCATGCGACGCCACTGGATTCCGGCATGCCTGTCGGAGGAGGTGGCCGAACCGGATGGCCCGCCGGTGAAAATCCGGTTGCTTGGCGAGGACCTGGTCGTATTTCGCGACAGCGACGGTCGGCTGGGCGTGCTCGACGAATATTGCCCGCATCGGCGCGCGTCCCTTGTCTTCGGCCGCAACGAGGAATGCGGGCTGCGCTGCCTCTATCACGGCTGGAAGATGGACGTCGAAGGCAACGTGCTGGAGATGGCGTCGGAACCGCCGGAAAGCGGTTTCGCCGACAAGGTGAAGGTCAAGGCCTATCCGGCGCAGGAGGCCGGCGGCTTTGTCTGGACGTATATGGGTCCGCGCGAGTCCATGCCCGACTTCGAACGGCCGGCGTTTGCGCCGACCGAGAGCACCCAGGTCAGCATCGTGAAGGTAATGGTGGACTGCAACTGGGCGCAGGTCCTCGAGGGACAGATCGATTCCGCCCATTCATCGAGCCTGCATTCGTCCGACATGCGTCCGGCGAAGGTCAATCGCGCCGAGGCCGTTTCCACGCACTGGCTGCGGCCGTCGACAGACAAGTCACCCCGGCTTCAGGTCGAACGGACGGACTACGGCTTCCATTACGCGGCCATTCGCCGGCCGATCCAGAACGCGGCCACACACGACTACGTGCGCAAGACCGTCTACATCGCGCCGTTCGTCTGCCTGATCCCGCCGAACAACGCCTACAACGTGACCAGCGTCATTGTTCCGGTGGACGATGCCCATACCGCCTTTCATTTCCTGGCATGGCACGACCGGGACAACATCGATGAGGAAGCGTGGCGCAAGTTCAACGTGGCCCAGCCGGGCATCGATCTCGACCGGGACTATCGAAACCGGCGCACGCGCGAGAATAACTATCTGCAGGACCGGAATGCCATGAAGCTCGGTGACTTCACCGGCATTCGCGGCATCCCCAATCAGGACATCGCGATGTGGGAATCCATGGGACCGATCGTCGATCGCTCCCTGGAAAGGCTTGGCGCCAGCGATCTGGCCGTGGTCGAATTCCGCCGGCTGATGGTGGAGGCTGCCCACGCCATGCATGACGGTGGGCCGGTCCTGGGGCGAACCGAGCCGCACACGCCGCACATGACGATTTCTTCATTCGAATCCATCCTGCCAAAGAGCACGGATTGGCGTACCGTCGGGCGCGGGCAGGAGGCCGGGCCGAAGGACCGCGTCGCCTGACAATCGTGCGACCGTGTGCGGCATTTGCCAGCATCGCTTTGCCGGCGAACATACGGTCACGCCAAAAGCTTTCAGAAAGGGAGGACAAAAATGAGAAAGACGCTGTTTGCAGTGGCCGCAGGGGTGGCCGTGATGGCCACGCCGGTGGCCGCTCAGCCCTATAATTTGACGATTGCCGGCTACAGCCCCGGCGGGCTGATTTCGACCATCGGCGCCGGCATGGATGCCGCGCTCGCTGCCGCCTATCCCGGCTCGACCGTGACCTACCAGACGGGCAGCGGCGGCCTCGCCAACGCCATGCTGGTCGAACAGAAAAAGGTGCCGATCGGCTTCATCGCGGATACCGAGCTTGCCGTCGCGGTCAAGGGCAAGCCGCCGATCAACAAGGAGCTGAAGGACTTGAGGCTCCTGTTCCATGCCTACGCGCCAAGCTCGCGCTTCCAGGCCACGCAGATCCTCGCCAACAAGGACTGGGCCGAAAAGCACGGCATCAAGACCTTCGCAGACATCGCCGCCAAGAAACCACCGATGAAGATCGCGGTGAACCGTCCGGGCAACATGGACGGCGACGTGTCGCTGGCCACCCTTGAAGCCATCGGCGTGTCACCGAAGGATATCGAGAGCTGGGGCGGGCAAGTCGTGCGCGCCGCGTCGCGCGAAATGACATCGCTGATGCTCGACCGGCGCATCGACGTCGCGCATTTCGGCATCTCCTACAATCACCCGCGCGTGCGCGAGATAGCCAACGGGGTCGATGTCGTCATGCTGCCCATGTCGGAGGATGTCGCAAAGAAGGTGTCCGAGGAACTCGGCGCCGAGCCCTGCGCATTCAAGGCCGACGAGTACAAGTTCCTCGCCGCCGACTCGGCATCCGTGTGCGTCGGCATGAACGTGATTGCGCGCGCCGATCTGGACGAACAAACCGCCTACAATATCACCAAGGCGCTGGTGGAGCAGATCGAAAAGTACCAGGCGGCCCACCGTCTGCTGAAAAAAGCTGTGACGCCGGAAACCCTGGCCCAGTCCGGCCAGGCGCCGTTCCATCCCGGCGCCGCGAAGTATTTCAAGGAGAAGGGGCTGCAGAAATAGAGACGGCCCCGAGGGCATGCTAGGCACGGACGCGGCGGCTACCCGGCCGCCGCGTCATCACTGTTGAACGCTCCCATGGCAAAGTTGCGTCTGCTGGATCCGGCAGTGTGGTTCTCGGTCGGCGTACGGCGCCGTCCGAGCGGCTGGCTCAATTGGGTGGTCACGCCGCTCGCGGTGGCGCTGGCCGTCTATGCGATCGTCGCGGCGACGGTGCTGATCATCCAGCCCTGGGCCCTGGTCGCCGTGTTCCTGATGGGCATCATGGCGATCGCCTTCCTCGCGGTGGGCGCATTTCCCGATTCAAACCCGGATCGCCCGGCTCCGCTCGACTACGCGCTGGCGCTTGCAAGTTTCGTGACCGGCGTCTATTTCCTGATCAAGTCGCCGGAGATCGTCGACCGGATCGCACTTCTGACTCCATTGAGCGGGCTGGAGTTGTTCGTCGGCATTCTCACGGTCCTGCTGACCCTGGAGATCACGCGGCGCACGACCGGCGCCGGACTGACCGTCGTGGTGCTGATTTTCATCGCCTACAATTTCTTCGGCCACCTGCTGGGCGGCGTTTTGCAGCACGGCTATATCGACTATGTGCACTTCATCGACATCATGGTCTACACGACCGACGGCATCATGGGCCTGCCGGCGCGGGTGGCGGCGACCTATGCGTTCATGTTCGTGCTGTTCGGCACGTTGCTGTACGCCGCCAAGGGCGCGGACTTCTTTTTTGATTTTGCCGCGGCCATCTCCGGCGGCCGTCCGGGCGGTCCCGCCAAGGTGGCGGTGATCTCGTCCGGCATGTACGGCATGGTATCTGGCAGCCCGACCGCCGACGTCGTCACGACCGGCTCGGTTACTATTCCGGTGATGAAACGGCTCGGCTACCGGCCGGCGGTGGCCGGCGCCATCGAAGTCACCGCTTCGACCGGCGGCAGCATCATGCCCCCGGTGATGGGCTCGGCCGCGTTCATCATGGCCGAATATACCGGCATCGACTATCGCGACATCGCGGTCGCCGCCTTTCTGCCGGCGCTTCTCTACTATGTCTGCGTCTATGCGCAGGTCCATTTCCGCGCGCTGCGGTTCGGCCTCATGGGTCTTGATGCCAGCATGATTCCGGCGCTGCGGACCACGTTGAAGCAGGGCGGCCTGTTCTTCGTGCCGCTGATCGTGCTGACCACCGCGCTGCTTTACGGCTATACGCCGACCATGGTCGCAATCTTCGGCGGCATGGCCGTGATCGTTGTGTCGTGGATGCGCCGCGACACATTCATCGGGCCGGTTGGGCTGTGGAACGCCCTGGCGGAAACGACCCTGCGCATGGTGCCGGTAGCGGGCGCCACCGCAGCAGCGGGCCTGGTGATCGCCGGCCTCACCATGACCGGACTTTCCGCCAAGTTCGCGCACGTGGTTTATGCCGTCACCGACGCCAACCAGTTCATGGCGCTCTGCCTCGCGGGCGCGCTTACCCTTGTGCTGGGTCTCGGCATGCCGACGCCGGCTGCATACATTCTGGCGGCGGTGCTGATGGGCCCGCTGATGGCGCGGCTCGGCATCGATCTGCTGGCCGGCCACATGTTCATTCTCTACTTCGCCGTCATGTCGGCAATTACGCCGCCGGTTGCTGTTGCAGCCTATGCGGCCTCGGCGATTGCCGAAGACAACCCGATCAAGATCGCGGGGCATGCCGTGAAGCTTGCACTGGCGGCGTTCGTGGTGCCGTTCGTGTTCGTATTCGGACCTGAACTGTTGTGGAAAGGCGCGTTGTGGAAGACCGCCGTCACGTTCGGCAGCGCCGCGATCGCGCTGACCCTTCTGGCTGCCGCGATCGAGCACTACGAAAAATGGTGCGCGGCGCCGTGGGCTCGCGTGCTGTTGGCGATTGGCGCATTGTGCATGATCGTACCCAATATCTGGGCGACGACAGTCGGTGTTGTACTTGCAGCGCTTGCCATCGGCGCGACGCGATTTTCGCAGTATGCGCCGGCGACAGGGCGCTAGGGCAGCGAGCCAATCGTCGGCGGTTTGAATTCCGCGCACGACCATAAAAAACGGCAGGCGCGAAGCCATCCCGCTTCGCGCCTGCCGCCGTATCCCCGGAGGGTCCGGCGAAAAAATGCCGTCAGATTGATTCCTTCAGTTCCTTGGAAGCGCGGAAGGCGACTTTCTTGCTGGCCTTGATCTGGATCTGCTCGCCGGTCGCCGGGTTGCGACCCATGCGGGCAGCGCGCTTGCGCACCTGGAGAATGCCGAGACCGCCAATGCGGATGCGCTCGCCCTTCTTCAGGTGTTTGACGATGTTGTCGACGAGATCGCCGAGCACGGCTTCCGCCTGTTTCTTCGACATCTCATGCGATTCCGCGAGCGAGGCGGCAAGATGCTTCAGAGTAACGGTTGTCGGTGTCGGAGCTTTGCCAGGAGCCGTAGCCATCAGTGGGACCCTCCTTTTGAATCCGCGAGCTTGGCAAGACGCCAAACCTGACCGCCCGAATAGACGATTCGGGGGCGGTCTGACCATCGATTCCCGCCCATAAATAAGGCTTTTTCGCAATTCCGGTAGGGGAAAACGCCTTCTCCTTGACTATGGATTGGGGCGCCTATAACT
>CAZUDR010000161.1:0-7448 GCA_964618715.1 uncultured Undibacter sp.
CTCGCCACCATGCCGGCGACGCCGGAGGCGGCAAACGCAAGATAGTCCCGCCAGCGCAGGATCCGACCCGACTCGGGGCCGAAGGTGATGTAGCTGTTCATCACATAGGAGCACGTAACGGCCACGGCCCAGGCGAGCATGTTGGCCGGCACAAGCGGCCACAGCAGCACCGTGACTGCTGTCCAGAACACGGCAAAATCGATGACCGTGTTGACGACGCCGATGGCAGCAAAGCTCGCCGCCTTCAGCGGAAGTGCGCGCCGGTGCCAGGCCGCCTGAAAACGGGCAATCAAGAGCCGCATGAACGGCGCTTATCATGTTCGCGCCGCGCCGCCGAGCCCTGACAGTCCCTGCCCGGTGCGCTATAGATCGCGCAAACGGGCGCACCGGGCGGAAGCAATGGCGAAATCGGGCAAAAGAGCCGCCACCACGGCGCGGCGGGACGCCGCCGCCGGCCTGTCGATCATCGTTCCGGCGTTCAACGAGGCAAGAGGCCTCGAGGCGCTCCACCAGCGGATCGTCGCGGTGGCGCGCCGCATCATGGACAAGCGCAAACTCGCCATCGAGATCGTCTATGTCGACGATGGCAGCCGCGACGCGACCGGCAGCATCCTGCAGGACTTGCCGCCGGGCCCGGTCGACATCCAGCTCGTCACGCTGTCGCGCAATTTCGGCAAGGAGGCCGCCCTGCTCGCCGGCCTCGACCACGCCCGGCACGGCGCCGTCCAGTTCATCGACGGCGACGGCCAGCAGCCGCCGGAACTGATCGAGACCCTGGTCGCGCGCTGGCTCGACGACGGTTACGACGTGGTCTACGCCGCCAAGGCGCAACGCCCCGGGGAGAGCCTGCTCTACCGCGCCGGCAAACACTGGTTCTATTTGCTGCTCAACCTCGGCCAGCCGCTGAAGATCCCCGAGGATGCCCACGACTTCCGCCTGCTGTCACCGCGGGCGACAGCCGCGCTGCGGCAAATGCCGGAGCGCAAGCGTTTTTTCAAAGGCATGTCGACGTGGATCGGCTTCCGCCAGTTCCGCGTCGACTTCGTGCAACAGCCGCGCCCGCACGGTGCCACCAAATGGAACTGGCGGCGGCTGATCGGGCTGTCGATCGACGGACTGACCTCGTTCACGGTGGCGCCGCTGCGCGCGGCGAGCGTGCTCGGGCTGCTGCTCGCCGTCGTGGCGCTGGTGTTCGGCGTGCAGATCCTGGTCAAGACGCTGGTCTTCGGACAGGACGTGCCCGGCTATCCGTCGCTGTTCGTCGGCATGATGGTGCTGGGTTCGGTGCAGCTCATCATGATCGGCGTGCTCGGCGAATATATCGGCAAGGTGCTGTCGGAGGCGAAAGGGCGGCCGGTCTATTTCGTCGCCGAGCATGACATCAGGCCCGCCAGGGAAAGCGCCGGGGATTCGGCGAAGCCGCGCGCGGCGGCCTCGCGCGCGGCCGAGTGACTCCTTGCCTGCGGGCCCCCGCACGATCTGGCTCTGCGCCGACGACTACGGGATTTCGCCCGCGGTCGACGGGGCAATCCGCGAACTGATCCTGCGCCGGCGCATCAACGCCACGTCGGTGATGGTGGCATCCCCGCATTTCAGCGCGGACGAGGCACGGGCGCTCGCCCTGCTCAACACCGGAGAGAAGCGGGCGGCGGTCGGTCTGCATGTCACGCTGACCGCGCCGTTCCGCCCGCTGAGCGAAGGCTTCGAACCGCTGCGCGACGGCTGCTTCCTGCCAAAGCGGGAGATGATGCGGCTGGCGATCCTGCGCCGCCTGCGTTTCGAGCCGCTGGCGATCGAGGTGGCGACGCAGCTGCGCGCCTTCCTGACCGCCTTCGGCTGCCTGCCCGACTTCATTGACGGGCATCACCACATCCATCTGTTTCCGCAGGTCCGCGACGCGGTGCTGACCGTCGTGGCCGAGGCCGCACCCCGGGCCTGGGTGCGCCAGTGCGGACGCGCCCGCGCGTGGCGGCGCCTGCATGACCGCAGGCAGCTCGTGCTCGACGTGCTCAGCCTGGGATTTCGCCGCAAGGCCGCGCGGCGCGGCATTCCGGTCAATCCGGCCTTTGCCGGCGCCTATGATTTCGCCGGCAGGACCGACTACGCCAGGCTGTTTCCGCGCTTCCTGGCGGGATTGCCGCCGGGCGGACTGATCATGTGCCACCCGGGCCTGGCCGACGCCGCGCTGAAAACCCTCGATCCCATGACGACGCAGCGCGAGCAGGAGTATGCGTTTTTCGATTCGGATGTATTTCCCGGACTGCTGGCAAAGCGCGGCGTCGCGCTGGCGAGGCCTGACGGGCCGGAAGCGGCCTAGAGCACAACAACCCTGGTGCCGACCTTGACGCGATTGTAGAGGTCGACCACGTCGGCATTGCGCATGCGGATGCAGCCCGATGACACGTTCTGGCCGATGGTCCACGGCTCGTTGGAACCGTGAATGCGGTAGAGCGTGGAGCCGAGATAGAGCGCGCGCGCGCCCAGCGGATTGTTGGGACCGCCGGCCATGTGATGCGGCAGGTAGGGCTGACGCTCGAGCATCTCCTTCGGCGGCACCCAGTCGGGCCATTCCTTCTTGGCCGAAACCTCGTGCGTGCCGGACCAGGTGAAGCCGGGACGGCCGACGCCGATCCCGTAGCGCATTGCGGTGCCGCCCTCCTGGACCAGGTAGAGGAAGTGGTTCGGCGTATCGACGATGATCGTTCCGGGCGCTTCCTTGCCGTAATACGGAACCTGCTGGCGCCGGAACCTGGGGTCCATGCGGAAGCCCGGCGCCGGCTGCTCGTACATCGGGTCGCGCGGCGCGGTGTTGACGTAGAGCGGCGGCGGCGGGTGCTGCGGCTGGACCCAGGCGGTTGGCGGCGGCTGCACCACGACGGCGCGCTGCGGGGCGCGCTGGCCGAATATGTGCTCGATGAAGCCGCCGCCCAGATTGGAGCGCCGTTGCGGCGGCGGCATCACCACCACCATGCGCGGCGGGTGCGACACGACCTGCGGCGCGCCGGGCAGCGGCTGCGCGTCTGCGGCGGCGCCGGCAATGACAAGGAGCACGAGGGCGGGACCAACGGAACGCTGCATGCGGAAACTCTGACGACGAAGAATGGCGGCCACGTATGATGAAGAGAGTCAAAACGCAAAGAGACACCGATTGGTAAATCATAGCGGCTACCGGCGCTTGCAGCAGCACACGGATGCCGCTCAAGTCCGGTTAGCGTTTATTTTGCGTAAAGCGCGCGCCGTCATGGTAAATGCACGGTTTCGCGGCATGCGCACGCCACAATTTTTTTGCGGCATTCACGCCGGCGCGCAACGCAGAATTAATCGGCGTGGCGATAGACAGGCACGGTCGGGATTGAGGGGCGTTCTCCGTGCAACGCAAGGTTTTCCGCATCGAGCAAACTCTCGCCATGGGCCGGCGGCCCGCGGCGTCGGACGCACGGGCGGCGAACGGCGCCATGCGTGATCTGTTTGCGCCGGCGCCGGCCGGCAACGTGCCCTGCATGAAGCGGGCGGCGGGCGAACTTGGCGCGGCCGTCGAAGGCATGGAAAAGGCGGTGGAGACCATCCTGCAGTCGGCGGAGGTCATCGACAACTGCGCCAGGGCGCTCGCCGGCGCGCACACCAACGTGCACGAGCGGAAGCTCGCCGAGGATGTGCAGGACCATCTCACCCGGATCTACGAGGCCTGCAATTTCCAGGACCTGGCCGGCCAGCGCATCGGCAAGGTCATCGATACGCTGAGCACCGTCGACGACCGCCTCGCGTCGCCGGGCATCAATGGCGCCGGTCACGGCGTGAGCGTGACGCCATCCGAACCGCCCGCCCGCCTGCTCAACGGCCCGCGGCTCGACGGCGAGGCCGGCTCGATCAGCCAGCGCGACATCGACGCCATGTTCTCCTGAGGCCGCGTCAGGCGGGCCGCCGGATCACGAGAAAACACGCGAATGCGATCGCCGCGAAGCCGGCGGCCACCGCCAGCGCCGCCGGATCGGACGTTCGCTCGACCACGAAGGCCATGACCAGCGGCGCCGCCGCCTGCATGAGCAGGAAGGGACCGGCGAGCCGGCCCATCAGCCGCCCGTAGCCGGAGGCGCCGAACAGGGCCAGCGGCACCGCGCCACGGGTGATGGTGACCAGCCCGTTGGCGCCGCCGAACAACAGCGCGAAGGCCGCCGCCACCGGCGCCGAGATGCCGAGCACCGCCAGCATGACAAAGGCGCAGAGCAGCGTGGCGAGCGCGAAGCGCGCCACCCAGAGGGGATGCAGGTTGCGGCCGAAGGCAAACTCGATCAGCCGGGCGCCTACCTGCGCCGGGCCGAACAGCGCGCCGATCCACACCACCGTGCCGGCGTCGATACCGGCGCGATCGAAGATCGCCAGCAGATGTGCCGACAGGCCGGACGGGACGAAAGCGTAGGCGGCGAAGGCCGAGGCGACCAGAACGAACGGCAGGCCGTGCGACGGCAGAACCGTCTCGGCCACAGACGACGTGCGCTGGGCGACGGTGTCCGCCGCGTGGCGGCCGCGCGGCAGTGCAAAGGCGTGCAGCGGCGCCGAGACGAAGACCAGCAGCGCGGCGTAGATGAGGTAGGTGCCGCGCCAGCCGTAGCCCTCGATCAGAAAATGGGTGGCCGGCCAGCTCACTGTCGAGGCGAAGCCGCCGATCAGGGTGAGCGCGGTGATCGGCCGCCGCGCCGCGGCGCCGAAGATGCGGCCGAGGCTGGCGAAGGCGGAGTCGTAGAGATTTGCCGCCATGGCGACACCGAGCACCATCCACACGGCGAGATAGGCGGGCTTGCTGGCAGCGTGGACGACGAGCACGAGACCGGTTGCGCCGATCAGCGAGCCGATCGTCATTGTCACGTGGCCGCCAAAGCGGTCGATCGAGCGGCCGACATAGGGGGCGACGAGACCGGCGACGAGGAGACCGACGGAGAAGCCGCCCATGACGAAGGCGATCGACCAGTCGCGGTCGGCGGCCACCAGCGGCAGGATCAGCACCGGCGTATAGAAGATCGTGCCCCAGGACAGGATCTGGGTGACACCGAGCACCGGCACTGCCCGCCAGGAGCCGTGGATGAATTCGCGGGGAGCGACCATGAAGAACCGGCTGTGAAGGTCTGCTGCCGCGTCCTAGCACGCCATGCCGTTCACGACGCCCCGCACGTTCGCAGTCCGCGAATGCAGAATAGAGACGCGGCTTCAGGTCTTCTTCGAATTGCTGCTGCGCCGCAGCCGCGGCTTCTGGCCCTGCGGGCCGCAGCGGACATAGACCATGGTGCCGTAGCGGCCCTGCACTTCCGGATCGATCCAGCGCAGGATCAGCACGCGACCGTCGAAGGCGACAACCTCGCGGTCCTCGTTGCTGCCGGGCGGTTCGCCGCGGGGGCCGATGAAGTTCTTGCCGCCGGGCGCGCCCTTGAGCTGCAGGTCGGAGGGCGTGGACTGGTCGGCCAGATGCATCATGACGCCGCCGGTCGGGCTGGGCGAGATCAGATACGGATTGCGGCACTGGTTGGCGGCGGCCTCGACCGTGCGCGCGCGGTCATCCTCGCGGTGGTAGGCGGCCAGCCCCCAGCGCCCGACGAGGTCCTGCGCCGGGAACGAGGGCGGCAGGATCGGCACCGCCTGCGGCGTCGGCGGCGGAGGCGGCTGCTCGGGCTGGTTGGTCGCGCAGCCGGCGATCGCGGTGGCAAACAGGCACACCAGCAGAGCGGTCGATCGGACGGAACGGCGGCGCATGGAGACTCCTGGCGGCGGGGCCGGGCGACTTTGCGGGGCCAGGACGCCGAGCGCAAGCAGATCGTCGCCCGATCTGTTACAACGCGATTCTTCGGTCATTTCCCGACATGCCAACGGACCCCCTCTTCTACATCGTCGGTCTGTTCGCCGTTTTTGTGATGGCGGTCGGCAAGGGCGCGTTCGGCGGCGGTTTCGCCGTGCTCGGCGTGCCCTTGCTGGCGCTGGTGATCGATCCGATCACCGCCTCCATCATGATGGCACCCATCGCCTCGGCCAGCGATCCGTTCGGCATCTGGGCGCATCCGCCCCGCAACTGGTCATGGCCCGACCTGAGCTGGCTGATGCCCGGAATCGTCATCGGCCTCACGCTCGGTGCGGTGTTCTTCGTCTGGGTCGACCCGCGGCTGGTCGCCGTGGCGATCGCGCTGATCACGCTGTGGTTCGTTGCGCGCTGGTTCCTCAGTGGCCGCCCGACGCCCGCGCCCGGCGGCGGCCAGCCGGTGCAGCCGCTCAAGGCGACCCTGTGCGCGACGGTGAGCGGCTTCATGACCTTCATCGCCCACGGCGGCAACCCGCCGGTCGCCTATTATCTGCTGCCGCGCGCGCTGCCGGCGTCGGCCTATGTCGGCACGCTGATTGCCACGTTCCTGGTCAGCAACACCGTCAAGCTGTTCATGTACGGCTGGCTGTTCCGCGACCGGCCCGAAGTCTTCCTGATGGCGCTGACGCTGATGCCGGCGCTGCCGGTCGGCGTCTGGCTCGGCAAGCGGCTGCACGACCGGCTCGATGCACGCAGGCTTTATCTGTTGCTCTACTCGCTGCTCGGCGTGACCGGCCTGAAGCTGCTCATCGACAGCGTGCTCAGGCTGACATCGTAGAACTGCCCCGCCGGGCCGCCCGCGGCGAGCGTACGACCAGTCCGCCGGGCGGCCCGTGCTTGACAGTCCGGGTCACATTCCATATGTCCCTCGCGAGTTCTTGGCACTCCCTGATCGTGAGTGCTAAGTGCCTCTCAAATCGATAATTTCCGGTAGATTAAGACGCGCGCAAGCGCCCACGAGGAAGCCATGGCCAAGACCAAGTTTCGTCCCCTGCACGACCGCGTTGTCGTGCGCCGCATCGAGGCCCAGGAGAAGACCAAGGGCGGCATCATCATCCCCGACACCGCGCAGGAAAAGCCGCAAGAGGGCGAGATCATCGCCGTCGGCCCCGGCGGCCGCGACGAGGCCGGCAAGCTGATCCCGATCGACCTGAAGGCCGGCGACCGGGTGCTGTTCGGCAAGTGGTCGGGCACCGAGGTCAAGATCGATGGCGACGACCTCCTCATCATGAAGGAGTCCGACATCATGGGCGTGATCGCCTGACCCTGATCCTCGTCCCGAGCAGCCTGCCGAGGGCAGGCGTTGCGAAGGACGAGGGAGCGAACCCCGGGCCTCATCCTTCGAGACGGCGCTGCACGCCTCCTCAGGATGAGGGTCAACGCAGAAAAACATCGGAGTAAATTGAAATGGCTGCCAAGGAAGTGAAATTTTCCGGCGACGCCCGCGACCGCATGCTGCGCGGCGTCGATGTCCTTGCCAACGCGGTAAAGGTCACGCTCGGCCCCAAGGGCCGCAACGTGGTCCTCGACAAGAAGTTCGGCGCCCCCACGGTCACCAAGGACGGCGTCACCGTAGCCAAGGAAATCGATCTGGACAAGCCTTTCC
>CAZUDR010000162.1:0-7381 GCA_964618715.1 uncultured Undibacter sp.
CCGTCGAGAAAAATGTAATGCCGACTTCCCTGGCATGCCGGATCAGTTCCTCGTATTCGGCGCGACCGAATTCCAGCTTCTCGCGGTGCTCCCCGTATGTCGCCCCGTAGCTGTTACGGTGAACGTACGGACTGTCGTACATCGACTTGGTGAATAGGGACCGGTTGTCGCGCTTCTGCAGCTTCACGGCATTCGCGCCGCATTCCTTCGCGACGGCGAACATGCGCTTGCATTGATCCAGGCTGCCCTGATGGTTGTGACCGATTTCGGCAATGACATAGCAGTCGCTGCCGTCGTCAATCGTGAAGCCGTCGATACTCAGTTTGCGGGCCATAGGGTCCCTCCGCTTTTCGAAAACCGAAATATTTGATCGCTAGTTTGAACTTGATGGCCGTGCCGAGCCCGGCAAGGCATATCCCCAGCGCGCCAGATCAAGCCCGAATGTTCCCGCCAGCCGGGCGTTATCGTCGGCATAGTAACCGTGCAGCCGCTCGACCCATTCCTCCGGAAGCCTGATGTGCGACCTGGAGCCGCGCGCAAGCGCGGCCTGAAAGCCGTCATGTAACCGCTGCGGCAGCATCGAGGACAGTTTGACGCCGGGAAGCAGATGCGCGCGCAAACTCCGGTAAGCGAGCATGGGCTGTGTCTGGCGCCGCAGATTCTCATGGCGCCCCTGCAGACACGAGACCACGGCATCAGCCTCGACGCCGAGGAAACCGCCGATGCGGGCGGCGAACGCCGGCAAATCGTCGCGCATCTCCTCGAATACCAGCACGCAGACATTCTCGCGGCCGACGATGTCGGCATACATCGCAGTCAACTGGCCGACCTTGAGATGGCCAAGCTGCTCATAATCCGGATAGCGCATCATGTATTCGAGATGATCGGTCACCGGCAGACGCACCCTCAGCCGGTCGGGCGCAAGCTTGTACTCGCCGCCGAGCGCGATGTAGTTGGCAAGAAAGTGGTCGATCTGCTCGCGCACCATGACAATAATTCGAATTTCGCCAAACAGGTCCTTCAGACGCTCGGCGATCAAACGGCGATCGGCGTAGCCGCGCCAGAAGCCGCCCAGTTTTTCGTCGGAGAGCGTGTTGATCTGGTTGGCCGACAGGTTGGAGAGCACAGCATCCTCCGCGAGAGCCCGGGCGGCAGCACGATCGTAGTTGACGCCATCGCTGAGGATGATGCGATGAATGAGCTGGGGCACGCGCGGGTCGCGGAATCTCGTAGCGTCATCGAGCCACATGCCGAAATGGTTGAGCCCGGGAAGTCTGGCGAAGAGTCCGCGCTGCAGGGTCGTGCTCGCAGCCTTGCGCAGACCGATATGAATGAAGAGCGGCGGCCGTGTGCTCACGCCGGTACCCTTTCGAGCAGACCTGCAGCCACGCAGCCTTCCGCAACGTCCGACAAATCAATGACGCTTTCGCCGCTGCGCTCGGCGATGTCGAGAAGGCTGTGCTTGCCGTCCGAGAAGTTGAGCAGCCAGGCCTGGCAACGCACCCGCGCCTCACGCTCATTGGCACCGCCGACATTGGGATAAAGTCCGCGCTTGCCGAGCTGCGGCTCGCCATACGGCACGAGGCAGCGATAACGGCCTTCGGCCTCCAGGACGCGGCAAATGTCGACACAGGCGTCGACGGTTTCGATCATGGACGAAAAAGAGACCAGGTCCTTGTTGTCGAGCGAGGTGTGGTATTCGGGATAACGCCAGTACATCGTGCGCATCACGGACCCGACCGGCAGATCGAACCCCGGCGAGCAATATTGGCGTTCGTCGCAGCCCTGCGGGAAAAAATCGATGACTTCCGCGCCCTGACGCGTCCGCGCCAGGACGTGCGCGGCCGCACGATCGGCCAGGCTGTCACCCCGGCGAGAGCGTTTGTAGGTAAAGCAGCCGGCGTCACCGAGGCAGGTCAACACGTAGCCGGCGATCAGCCGGTCCTGCAAACCTTCGCCGCGCAGGCTCAGGTAGGCGATCGCTCCGATCGTCTCCGGCAGGAAGACGAAACGGTAAGTCAACCGCCGGTGCGACAACGCAGCGAGCCGCCGGTACAGGAAGGCCGCGACGAGCGGCCCGGACAGTTCATTGCTGGCAAGCGAAGGATGGCAGGTATTGGCCGAAATCAGCACCTCGTGCGCCGTCTCGCCCGGCAACACGCATTCCGACATGGTCATCGCACCGTCGACCAGATCGGTATCGACAACGACTTCATACTCACCCTCCGGGAGCGCCCGGCGCATATCGTGGCTCAGGCAGAACCCCCAATCCGGCGCGTAGTAGCTGGTGACGTAGGGGATTGCCGAAGGGCGATCGGGCAGGCTGTGCAGGTGCCGGTCGAGTTCGCGGCGGTTCATCCGGCCGCGGAATGGCCGGGAATAGCCGACCAGATGCAGATTATTGTCGGCGAAGTCGAGAAGTCGCCGCCCGTCGGGCGCCATGACATAGGCACCTCGCACCACCCATTCCTGCGGCACAGTCCAGTCGAAGACGGGGGTTCCGCTCGGTATCTCGATCCGCTCGAGCGGCAGCAGTTCGCCCAGGATTTCGTGTGTCCGACGAACGCCATTACCCGTGATGCTGCGCGGTAACGGCCACAAGCGGTCGAAATAATTTTCCAGCAGCGCAGCCTCGGGGGTGCGGCCCCCGGCTTCAGATTGCCGCGTGTTCACTTCCAACATCGGCTGCATCGATCAGGGGCAATTCGCCCGCGGAAGATTTTTCGACGTAGAAATCGCCGACGACCAGCACGTCGATGTTGGTCGAGCGGAAGCAGTCGATCGCTTCGGCCGGCGTATTCACGATGGGCTGGCCCTTGACGTTGAATGACGTGTTGAGAAGCACGGGACAGCCGGTTTCGGCGTGAAACGCCTTCAGCAACGAATAAAATCGCCGGTTGATCTCGGGCCGGACCGTCTGCACCCGGCAGCTGTCATCGACGTGTACGACGGCAGGAATTTCACCACGCCTGTCGGGCTGTACCTGGCAGGCGATCAGCATGTGCGGGCTGTCCTGGCCAATCACGAAATACTCGTCCTGCAGTTCCGCGAGCACGGCGGGCGCGAACGGCCGGAATTCCTCACGGAATTTCACCCGGGCATTGAGATGATCCTTCATCTCTGCCGGATAGGGCCGGGTCAGAATGCTGCGATTGCCAAGCGCGCGTGGGCCGAATTCGGCGCCGCCCTGGAACCAGCCGACAATCTTGCCTTCAGCCAGTTTTTTTGCAGTGAGTGCATACGGATCCTGCGGACGAGCCGCTGCGATGCCGGCCGAGCGGAATGCAGCGGCAATCTCGGCGTCGCCGAACCTGGAGCCTTTCAGGTTGTCGAGGTCGCGCCGCGGCTTCACCCCGCCGGCGTGTGCAGCGTGTGAGAGATAGCAGGCCCCGATCACCGTCCCGTTGTCACCGCTGGCGGGCTGGACGAAGATCTCGTCGAAAATTCCGCTCGCCTCGATCCTGCCGTTCATCGAACAATTCAGGGCAACACCGCCCGCGAGACAGAGCCGCGCCATTCCAAAGGCCTGGCGCGCCCTGCGCAGCTGATTGAGCACGATTTCTTCCAGGCGATCCTGCAGCGCCGCCGCGATGTTGCGGTGAACGGACGTCAGCGGCCCGCCCGGAAGGCGGCGCGGTCCGAACGTCTCGATGAACTGCTCGCTGATCCAGGTATCGCGAACCTTGTGATATGCGATCCAGTCGAGATTGACCGCAATGTCGTAATCGCCTGTCTCCGTCAGGATCTCGGTGAAAACCTCGCGATAGCTGCGTGTGTTGCCCGGGATGATCGCGTCGGCATCTCCAAAGGGCGCGAGCCCCATGACGATGCCTTCGTCGCAATGATGCTTCCAGCCAAGATAGTGGGTGACCGCCGAATAGAGCAGTCCGAAAGAATGCGGATAGCGATTGCCCGCGTGGACGATCTCGATCCTTCCGTTGCGGCCGACGCCCATCAAACTGGTCTCGATCTCGCCCATGCCGTCAAAGCTGCACAGCAACGCCTCGTCAAAACCACTCGGATACCAGGTGCTGGCCAGGTGACACATATGATGACGATGAAAGACGATCGGGCCCCTGAAACCGGTCTCCTCGCGGATCCGCTCTTCCATGCGGTACTCGACCGCGATCCGGTCGATATCGTTGATCAGAAAACCGATGCGGTCGTCATCGACGAGCGCGGACTTAAGATAGGTCTCGCGAATGTAGTAGATGGGATCGAAACAGAATCCGATCTCTGAAATATTGTCGATCGTGACGCCGGCCATTTGGAGACAGTCGGCGATCGCATTATTCGGAAATTGCCGGGTATGTTTCTCGCCGCAATAGCGCTCCTGTTCGCAAGCGGCGAGCAGGCGGCCGTCAATCATCAGTCCGGCTGCCGTATCATGGCCGCCAAACTGAATGCCGAGGACGATATCGCGTCGGGACATCAATAATCCCGTTCTGGCTGGTGTGAAGAGGTTCTGGAGGCGCGCCGAAATCCTGCCCGGAAAGCTACCGCAGTCCGGGTGACAAACGACACCGGGAATTTATGGAAATTGTGCTGTCAGAGCGGGGATTTACGCCGTATCGGCACGGTCCGCCGCGCGGTCTTGCGGGCGGAGTGTTCATCAACTGAACATTGGAGTCAAGGCCCGCCCCCGCCGCCCGCTTCGTTGACACGCGCGCGCCGGGCATTGCTAACGTGCGCGCCATTACCGGCCCGCCCGAAGGCCGCAAGCGGGAGAAGGCAACGTGAGTGAGACTGGAGCGCGAACAGTTTCGAAAGCGCTCGACGACGATCCCGCATTGCTGGCGATGATGGTTAAGGATGCCGAGCACAGCGGTCCGCTGTGGACCGCAACCGCATACTGGCGCGGCTATGCCAGGCGCATCTCGACGGAACTTGCCCGCGGCGGTCTTGCCAATCTGCGGACCAATCAGAGGCTGCTCAAGGGCTTTGCGACCGGCGGCATCCCCGAGCCCGAACTGCCGCAATCGTCCTTGAAGCGCGCGGTCTGGCGCACATTGCAGGCGGCACCGGGCGTCCGCCGCATGCTCGCGGAGCACCGCCGCGTGCTCGGCGCGCTCTATGCGCGGCATCGCGAAACGAGCCAGCAGCACGCCCGCATGGCGATGGACGAAATCGCGCGCGCCTTTCCCGGCCTGCGGCCGCCGGCCGGCATCGCCAATGGCGGCGCCGACGACGCGTTTCTCTGGCGCGAATTCACTCTGGTTCCACAGTTCACCATGTATCTCGCCCGCGCCGCGGATTTCTACGCGCGGATCGACAGCAAGAACGTCACTTCGATCCTCGAGATCGGTCCCGGCCTCGGTCTCGGCACGCTCGCTCATATGGCGCTCAACCCGCACCTGCAGGTCATCGTCAACGTCGATATCGTCCCGGTGCTCTATCTCTCGACCCAGTTCCTGAAGTCGGTCGACGGCGTCGAGGTCATCGATTATCGCGCCCTCCGCGATGCCGAGCGCATTCCCGTCGAGCCGGCAAGCGAGAGGGTGCGAATCTACCAGCTTGCGCCGGCGCAGATGCCGCGCGTCGACGGCGCGATCGATGTCCTTTGCAACGCTTTCTCCTTTCAGGAGATGGAAGCCAATGTGTGCCGCAGCTACGCGGCCGAGGCGGTGCGGCTGGTGCGTCGCGGCGTGCTGCTGCACGGCTGGGTCGCCGGTCACAAGATCGGTGCAGGCGGACAGTCGGCCCCCGTAACGCTGGCGTTTCTGGAATCGCTGTTCAGGGACGCCTTTCCGAATGTCATGCAGCTCGACGGTTTCTGGCCGCGTCTCTATGACGGCGATCCAGCGCTCACGCGACTGATGACGAAGTAAGCGATTCATCAATGGCTACCGCAGTCCGGGTGAAACGCATGTTTCCCGAACAGCGGCCGACATGGCCGCACGCGCGAACGTCTCCGGCTTCTCGCCAATCGAAGTTCAGCTTTCGAACATTGCGCCGCGGAGGGTCAAGTTAATCGCCCGCGCGCGTCGCCAGGCTTGTTGCATTAACGTCAATTGCGGCATTCCCGGTGAATGCCAATGGCGCCCTCAGGTGACCGGCGCGACCACGCCGATCGGCAGTTCGACCGACACCTTGCGGCCCAGCAGATTGAGTAGCGCGATAACCCGCGCGTCGTCCCTCTTTGATTCGAAGATCGCCACGCAGGACGCGAAGGGCCCACTGCCGATGCGGAACCGGTCGCCGCGCGCGAGATGCAAATGTTTGCCCAGTACGACAAAACCGCTGTCGTCTTCGCGCGCCTTGATTTCCTCGATCGTCCCTTCCGGCACAGGAACAGGATCGATCCCGTTGCGAACGAGATCGATGACGCCCCGCGTCGAGCGGATCGAACGCCATGCCGCACTCATCACGTCGAAGCCGACGAAGACGTAGCGCGGGAAAAGCGGTGATGACACGATGTCCGTGCGCCGCGCGTGACTGCGTGATTTCCGGTAGCACGGAAAATAGACGTCGAAGCCCTGCCGTTCGAGGTGCTCGGAGGCAAGTACCTCATTGCGCGGCTGCGTATAGACGACGAACCAGTTCTTCATTCTGCCGCCCGTGTCATGACCGTTTGGCGCAACTGAGGCGTGTCACGGGCCGTCTTCGAACCGAGCGAGAGAAGCTGCGGCGCCAGCACGCGGCCAGGGCCGAGCTCCTGTTCCACGGCGCGGAAAACCGTGGCCGGCTCTTTCAGGTCGGTCACGATGACCACATCGATTTCACCCAGTTCCTGCAAGCTGGCCGCCACCGGCAATCCGCAATAGCGCTCGCCGGCGCGTTCGGGGTCGAGAATGCCGACGAGCTTGACCGGGTGATCGTGGGCGCACAGCGTGCCGACTTCCGTCAGGTCCGACACACCGGCGAAGGCCACCCGCGGCCGGCCCTGTCTGATGCACTCCTGCATCAGGTCGGAAATCTGGTCGCGCGCGCGGCGAAAGAACGTGAACGACGCCGACAGGAATTGCGCGGTCAACCGGCTCTTCTCGGCGAACCCCTGTGGCGTCAGGTAATAGGAGTAGCGGCGACGCGGCACCTGCTTGATCTTGATGAGCCCCTTGCGGACGCATCGCTTCAGATACGCGTTGGCAAGGCCCAGCGCGACGTCGAGTTCGCGCGAGATGGTCCGCTGTGACGTGTTGGAATCCCGGTCGACCGCAGTCAGGACGCCGAGAAGGATGTCTTCGCGGCCCGCTTCGGTCGAGGTGTTCTCCTGGTTCGCCATCACTGTTCGCTGTTGCTCGGACCGGCTATAATGTTCATAGCATGAACGATGAGCCCGAGTCACGCACCGGCCGCCTCCGCTGGTTAACCCGCCGGCCTTCCGTGACCGCAATGTCCGCCGGGAGAAGCGGCTAAATGTGCGGATTAACGGGGGTTTTTG
>CAZUDR010000163.1:0-7371 GCA_964618715.1 uncultured Undibacter sp.
ATGTCATTAAAGGTTGCAAAAATCATCAACATCACAACGATCGCGAGGCCGATGCGGAACCCGACCTCCTGGGCGCGATCCGACAGGGGGCGCCCCCGAACAGCCTCGATCGCATAGAACAAAAGGTGACCACCGTCGAGCAGCGGGATCGGAAACAGGTTCAGGAGGCCGATCGACACGGACAGCACCGCGGTCAGGTGCAGGAGCGCGGTAAAACCGGCGGTGGCAACCTCGCCCGACACCTGGGCAATCCGGATCGGTCCGCCGAGTTGGTCCGCCGTCTCACGGCCTGCGAATATTCCTCCGATATAGGACAAGGTCCGCTCGACCACGAACCAGGTCTCCTTCGTACCGGCGGCAACCGCTTCCAGCGGGCCCATCTTGCGCGTTTTTACATCACCCGGTGCCATGGACCGGCTGATGCCGAGGACGCCAAGCCGGTGAACGTTGCCGAAATTATCCTTGAGTTCGCGCAACTCGGGAGTGGCATGCAGTGTCACGTCGACACCGCCGCGATTGACGACAATGGCCAGGCGCTGGCCGGCACTGATGCTGACGATACGCTGCATGTCGGAGAAGCTGCCGATCGTGGCGCCACCGATGGAGCGAACCACGTCACCGGGCTGAAAACCGGCAGCCTGGGCGGCGCTGCCAGCCTGCACCGTGTCCACGCGAGCAGCCGTCGTCTGCTTGCCGACAATCATGAAGATTCCGGCGAAGATAACGATGGCGAGAATGAAATTCGCAATCGGACCGGCGGCGACGACCGCCGAACGCGGTCCTACCGGCTTGTAGAAGAAGCTGACCTTCTTCTCGTCCTCGCTCATGCCCGAATGAGCGTCGCGGTCAGGCGTGCTGGCGACACTGTCGTCACCGAAGAATTTGACGTAACCGCCGAGCGGAATGGCCGAAATCTTCCAGCGCGTACCATAGCGGTCGTAGAAGCCGGCGATCTCAGGGCCGAAGCCGACCGAGAAGGTGAGCACCTTGATGCCGCACCAGCGGGCCACCAGGAAGTGACCAAGCTCATGAAAAAACACGACAATCGTCAGGACAAACAGGAAAGGAATGAGATAGCCGGCCAGTCCCCCACCGAACGCGCCCAAGCCACTCATGATATCAAATTCCATCACGTCCCCTGTCGCAGCGGCCCTGGCGGCCTCATCCTTACCGAAATGTTACTAGGATGCCTTTGCGGCAATTTCAGGCAAGAGATCCTGAGCCATACTTCTGGCAATTTCGTCAACGGCCAGCGCGGCATCGATTCCGGCTGGCTCGGCCAGAAGACCACGACCGGCCGCGGCGTCAAGCGTGGCCTCCACCAGCGCCGCGATGGCCTGAAAACCGATGCGCCCTGCGATGAACTCGGTGACCGCCACTTCATCGGATGCGTTCAGAACCGTGGGGGCGGCGCCGCCCTGCTCGAGCGCCCGCCGCGCCAACGCAAGCGCCGGAAATCGCGTCGTATCGGCATCCTCAAAGGTCAGTTCGCGCACCTGCGCCAGATCAAGACGTGGTGCCGGGCCATCAATGCGTTGCGGCCAGGCCAGACAGTGCGCGATCGGAATACGCATGTCGGGAGCGCCGAGCTGCGCAACCACCGAGCCGTCGCGAAACTCGACGAGCCCGTGCACGACAGACTGTGGATGAACCAGCACGTCGATTTCATCTGCCGGCAAGGCGAAGAGATGATGGGCTTCGATCAGTTCGAGCCCCTTGTTCATCAGGCTCGCTGAATCGACCGTGACCTTCGGTCCCATCGACCAGTTGGGATGGCGTAGCGCCTGTTCGGGTGTCGCCGCCCTGATCTGCTCCAGCGGCCAGGTGCGAAATGGACCGCCCGAGGCAGTGAGGATCACCCGCTTGACGTCCTCGCGCGGACCGGCACCGAGCGCCTGGAAGATTGCGTTGTGCTCGGAGTCAACCGGAAGGACGGTGGCACCCGCGCTCGCTGCCGAGCGCATGAACAGGCCGCCGGCGCAGACCAGACATTCCTTGTTGGCGAGCGCAACGGTCGCGCCGCGCTCGATGGCGGCCAGCGTCGGTTTCAAGCCGACCGCACCGGCGATCGACGCCATCACCCAGTCGGCAGGACGCACTGCGGCCTCGACCAGGGCCTCGGAGCCCGCCGCGCATTCGACCGAAGTCCCCGCAAGGGCACTCTTGAGATCACCGTAGGCTTCCGGTTCGGCGACAACGGCCAGACGCGCCCCGACCTCGATCGCGATCTTCGCCAGCGCGGCAGCATTGCGCCGGGCGGTGATCGCCTCGACGCGATAGTGCTGCCGGTTGCGCTTGATCAAATCGAGCGTGCTGGCACCGATCGAGCCGGTTGCACCGAGAATGGTCACGCTGCGAATCCCGGCTTGCGGCAGCGGTTGCAGTCTCGTGGCGGCGGGTACAGTCATGGCCTTACCATCGCACGAGACCGCCGCCGGCGCCATCGATGCCGCCATGAGCCAGTCCGATCAGGCAGCCGACCAGGGCGGCGCCCCAGAATCCGTCCAGACGATCCATGACACCGCCGTGGCCGGGTATGATCTGACTTGAATCCTTGACGCCAAAATGCCGCTTGATCGCGGATTCCAGCAAGTCGCCGATCTGTGCGGCAATCGAGAGCAGTACCGCGATAGCGGTGAGCGCAATCACGTTGAAGCCGAGCCATGCGGCGCCCGCGGCTGTCACGACGACCACACCGAGCGCGCCGGCTATGGCACCCGACCAGGTTTTCTTCGGGCTGATTGCGGGGGCCAGTTTCGGGCCACCGATGGCCCGTCCTGCGACGAAGCCGAGAATGTCGGTCGTCCACACGACCGCGAACAGCATCACCATGGCGAGAAATCCATGATCGGCATCACGACGCAACAACAGTGGCGCAAGCAGCAGAATTCCGGCGTAGATGATACCTCCCGTCACCCACACTTGCCGTCCGCGCGGCGCAAAGATCAGGGCGGCAAGAGCTCCCAGCCCGACCAGCAGGATGGCGGCCAGCGGCTGCTCGCGCCACCCGACCGTGGCCGCCACCGCCAGCGCGCTGGCGCACGAGGAAAACATCAGCCGATGCCCCCGTCCGACAACCATGGCGATCCATTCCCACAGAACGATGATGGCAGCGAGGCACCAGAACAGATCGAACGCCCAGCCACCGACATAGGCCGTCACCAGCGCCAGCGGCGCCAGGACGAGTGCTGATGCGACGCGCAGCAGCAAATTGCTCCGCGGTGCGGATCCGCTGCTCCCGGAGTATCCGGGTTTGGGCACGGGCTCGACTCCGACCACGGTCAGGATCCGGTTCTCGCGACCAGACCGCCGAACCGGCGTTCGCGCTGCTGGTACTCGCGGATCGCCGCTTCGAGCGCGGCACGGTCAAAATCCGGCCAATAGGTGGGAACGAATACCAGCTCACTGTAGGCAGCTTGCCAAAGCAGAAAGTTGGACAGGCGCTGTTCGCCACTTGTGCGGATGATCAGATCCGGCTCCGGGATGTCCGGCGCGTCCAGAAAGCCACCAATGGTTTCCATGGTGATGTCCGACGGCGCGACACTTCCCTGCGCGACCAGCCCTGCGATGCGCTGAACCGCCCGGGTGATTTCCTGCCGTGAGCCGTAATTGAACGCTACCACAAGCGTCAGGCCATCGTTGTTCCTGGTGAGTTCCTCCGCCTCGACCAGGAGCCGGCCAATGTCCGGATTGAGGTCGTCGCGTTCGCCGATAATGCGCACGCGCACATTGCTCTTGTGCAGTTCGGCAAGGTCGTTGCGGATGAAGCGCCGCAACAGTCCCATCAACTCGCTGACCTCGGCGGCGGGACGCGACCAGTTTTCGGCGCTGAAGGAAAAAATCGTGATGAACCGGATGCCGATTTCGCCGGCCGCCCGGACCGTGCGACGCAAGGCCTCAACACCGCGGCGATGTCCTTCGCCGCGTGGCAGGCCGCGCGCGGCCGCCCAGCGGCCGTTGCCATCCATGATAATGGCGACATGCCGCGGCACCTCGAATTCGGGTGCGGTACCGCGCGGTGACTCGGCCTCGGACATGAGTGCTCCACGAACCTCAGACCGTGAGGATCTCCTTTTCCTTCGCCCCGAGCATCTGGTCGATCTCGGCAATCTCGGCATCGGTTGCCTTCTGGATCTCGGCGGACGAGCGGTCGTGATCA
The DNA here is from genome assembly GCA_964618715.1 of uncultured Undibacter sp. GTDB lineage: Bacteria > Pseudomonadota > Alphaproteobacteria > Rhizobiales > Xanthobacteraceae > Pseudolabrys. The sequence goes on from CAZUDR010000163.1 coordinate 4,160, forward strand.
TCCTTGCTGATCTTGTGATCCTTCTCCAGCTTCTTGAGCACGTCGAGACCGTCGCGGCGCACATGGCGCACGGCCACCCGCGCGGTCTCCGCATATTTGTGCGCGACCTTGACCAGTTCCTTGCGGCGCTCTTCATTGAGCTCCGGAATGCGCAGGCGCAGCACCTGGCCCTCGGTCGCCGGCGAGAGACCGAGATTGGAGTTCACGATCGCCTTCTCCACCGCGTGCACCAGCGACTTGTCCCAGACATTGACGGTCAACATCCGCGGCTCCGGCACGCTGACCGTGGCCACTTGGTTCAGCGGCATCTGCGAGCCGTACGCCTCGACATGGACCGGATCGAGCAGATTGGCGGAGGCGCGGCCGGTGCGCAGCCCCGACAGTTCGGTCTTCAGCACGTTGGTCGCGCCGTGCATGCGGCGCTTGAGTTCGTTGATGTCATGCGTTGCGTTTGCCATGGCGTTCCCCCGAAAGCAGTGCGGCCTTGTCGAGCGGCGAGCCGGAGCTCCGGATTCAGTTTTGGCCGCCTGCGCTGACGCAGGCGGAGGTCGTGCTAGCCGACGGTCGTCGCCCGTCCCTTGCCACGCAGCACGGATTCGATCGCGTTCTTGTCGGCAATCGAAAAGATGATGATAGGCATACGATTTTCGCGGGCAAGCGCGAAGGCGGTGCCATCCATGACGCGGAGGTCCTTCTCGATCGCCTCCTGATGGCTGAGCCTGTCGTACCGGCTGGCCTTGGGATCTTTCTTCGGGTCGGCGGTGTAGACGCCATCCACATTGGTGGCCTTGAGCACGGCGTGAGCCTCGAGTTCGGCCGCGCGCAACACCGCGGTCGTGTCGGTGGTGAAGAACGGATTACCGGTACCGGCGGCCAGCAGCACGACACGGCCCTTGCCGAGGTTCTTCAGCGCGCGCTTGCGGTTGTAAGTCTCGCACACCGAGGGCATGGCGAGCGCCGACAGCGTCCGCGCCTCGACGCCCGCCCGCTCGATCGCCGCCTCCAGCACCAGGCAGTTCATCACCGTGGCGAGCATGCCCATCGTGTCGCCGACCGGGCGCGGCACGCCGCGTTCCGATACTTCGACGCCGCGGAAGATATTGCCGCCGCCGACGACAACGCCGAGTTCGACTCCGAGCCTGCTGGCGGCGGCAAGATCACCGGCCAGCCGCTCGACCATCTCCTGCTCGATACCGAATCCCTGCCGGCCGGTGAGCGCTTCGCCGGAAAGCTTGACCACCACACGTCGATGGACCGGGTCACTCATTGCGTCGCGATCCTTTCAGGCACCGCGTGCCCAACCGGCGAACCGCCCTCCGTTACCCCTGGCCGGCGGCCGCCGCCACCTCGGCGGCGAAATCGCTTTCCTGCTTCTCGATCCCCTCGCCGAGCGCATAACGCACGTACCCCGCAATCCTGATGGCGCCGCCGACGGTCTTTTCAGCTTCCTTGACAGCCTGCGCCACACTCTTGCTGGTATCGTGGACAAATGGCTGCTCGACCAGGCAGACCTCCTTGTAGAAGGTCTTCAACCCGGATTCGACGATCTTGTCGATGACATTGGCCGGCTTGCCCTGCTGCCTGAACTTGTCGGCGAGGACATCCTTCTCGCGCGCGACCACCGCGGGATCGAGCCCGGTCGAATCGACTGCCTGCGGATTGGTGGCCGCCACGTGCATGGCGACCATGCGGCCGAGATTCGCAAGTTCGTCGCCCTTTCCGGAAGATTCCAGTGCGACCAGCACGCCAATCTTGCCAAGACCGTCGGTTACCGAGTTGTGGACATAGGCGCCGATCGCGCCCTGCCCGACCGACAGCGAGGCCGCGCGGCGCAGCGTCATGTTCTCGCCGACCTTGGCGATGGTGTCGGTAATCGCGTCGGCAACCGTGATACCGCCGACCTTGGCGGCCTTGATCTTTTCAACGTCGGTGCCGGCGGTGAGCGCAACGTCGGCTATCATTTTCACCAGACCCTGGAACAGATCATTGCGAGCGACGAAGTCGGTCTCGGAATTGACTTCGACCACCACACCCTTGAGGCCGTCGACCTTGACGCCGATCAGGCCCTCGGCGGCGACGCGGCCGGCCTTCTTGGCGGCCTTGGACAGACCCTTCTTGCGCAGCCAGTCGACCGCGGCCTCCATGTCACCGTTGTTTTCCGCCAGCGCGGCCTTGCAATCCATCATGCCGGCGCCGGTCGAGTCGCGCAGTTCCTTGACCATCGAGGCTGAAATATTCGCCATAACCTGTTTTCCTTCATTCGCCACGGCCGGCCCCGCGCCGGGCGGTCCATCACCTGTTTCAGCTTGCGGGCGACCTCGTCCGAAAAACCGGAAACCGGTTTCGGGATCACGCCCCGGTCTCACACGCCCGTCCGGTGCGCCGGGCGTGACGGCGGCGCTTATTCGGTTTCCGCCGTCATCTCCTTGGCCTTGGCGATCCAGCTTTCCACGCGGCCGGGCAGACCGACTTCCTCACCGACATTGTGCGCGGCGGTCGGGCTGAATTCGGCGATCTGCGAATAGTGGAAGATGCCAAGGTCGTTGAGCTGCTTCTCCATTGCCGGCGATACGCCGGGCAGCTTCTTGAGATCGTCGGGCTGCCCGCGCGGGCCCGGCAGTGCCTCGAAGCCGAGATCGCCGCTTGCGGGCTGTGTCGGTACCTCTTCCGCCTCCACCGGCTTTTCCTGCGCCCCGATGTCGACACCCATTTCGCCCTGCGCGCGGGAGATACCGTCGATCGCCGCCTTTGCGATGAGGTCGCAGTAGAGCGAAACGGCGCGGCTGGCGTCGTCGTTGCCGGGCACCACGTAGGTGATGCCGGCGGGATCGCAGTTGGTGTCGACGATGGCCGCGACAGGTATATTGAGCCGCTGCGCTTCCTTGATCGCAATGTCTTCCTTGTTGGTGTCGATCACGAAGATCAGGTCGGGAATGCCGCCCATGTCCTTGATGCCGCCAAGTGAGCGGTCGAGCTTGTCGCGCTCGCGCTGCATGGTGAGGCGCTCTTTCTTGGTGTAGCCGCCGGACTCGCCGGAACTGAGCATCTCATCGAGCTTGCGCAGGCGCGAGATCGAGCCGGAGATGGTCTTCCAATTGGTGAGCGTGCCGCCGAGCCAGCGCGAATTGACGTAGTACTGCGCCGAGCGCTTGGCGGCTTCGGCGATGGCATCCTGCGCCTGACGCTTGGTGCCGACGAACAGGATGCGGCCG
>CAZUDR010000164.1:0-7328 GCA_964618715.1 uncultured Undibacter sp.
CGGGTCCCCCGCTTTCGCGGGGGACGACAGGCAGAGGGTGCACGCACACACAGGACAACCCGCCAAACGATCGGGTAGCAAGCCATGACCACCTGGTGCCGCTTCCGCAAGGACGACTGGACCGGCTTCGGTCTCGTCGAGGGCGAGCGCGTGACCGCGGTCGAGGGCGTGCCGTGGGGCGACCACAGGCAGACCACGCGCGCCTTCCCGCTCGGCGACGTGAAACTGCTCGTCCCGGTGGTGCCCTCCACGTTCTTCTGTGTCGGCGTCAACTACGCCGACCACATCCGCAAGATGGCGGCGATGCGCAAGACCGAGCCGGTGTTCCCGAAGAAGCCGGACATCGGCTACCGCGCCAACAACGCACTGATCGCGCATGACGAGGCCATCGTGAAACCGGCCGACAGCGGCGAGGCCTTCCAGTACGAGGGCGAGCTGGTGGCCGTGTTCGGCAAACGCGCGCGCAAGGTGTCACGCGAGACAGCGCTCGATTACGTGTTCGGCTGGACCATCGGCAACGACGTCTCCGAGCGCGGCTGGCAGAAGGAGGACCGCACGCTGTGGCGGGCCAAGAACACCGATACCTTCAAGCCGATGGGACCGTGGATCGTCACCGGGCTCGATCCCGACGCCATGGAGACGGTGGTCCGGATGAACGGCGCGGAGACCGACCGCTTCCGCACCAACAACATGATCTTCGACACCGCCGACTACATCGCCGAACTGTCGAAATATTGCACCATCGAGCCGGGCGACGTGATGTGGATGGGCACTGACGGCATGCCGCGCAACATGAAGCCGGGCGACACGGTGGAGGTCGAGATCACCGGCATCGGCGTGCTGCGCAACAGGGTGGTGGCGGAGATGTGACGCGAACCGTACCTAACTCCTCACGCTGAGGAGCGCGTCGAAGACGCGCGTCTCGAAGCATGAGGCCGAGACGTCGCAACCTTGGCCGACCTCATCCTTCGAGACGCCCGCCTTCGCTAAAGCTCCGGCGGGCTCCTCAGGATGAGGCGGAGATAGGCCGGCGGCTCCGGGTCAGGCCGCCCGCTCCTCCGCCAGCACGAGCTTGTCCCAGGTGCGGGTGACATCGGGGAAGTTGCTGTTGAAGTCCTCGACCAGCGCCTTCAGCTCGTCGGAGCCGAAAATACGCTCCAGCCCCGCCGCGTCGGCGAACTGGTAGAAGGCGTAGTGCACGCCCGGATCCGTCAGGCTCCAGTAGCGCCAGCCCTTCTCCGCCCGAAAATCCTTCAGCGCGCGCGGCAGGTGATCCATCGTGTACCAGCGCTCGAACCTTTCGCGCAGCGGTTCGGCGACGACGGCACGGACGAGAAAACACGCTTTGGCCATGGCATAACTCCGGCAACCGGCGGACAGGTACGGCTCGGCGGCACGGGGCGGCGCGGCCGCCCACGCCCGTCACGGATTGAAGACCAGCACGACGAAGGCGACGAAGAGCACGAGATGCACGCCGCCGAGCAGGATGTTGGTGGGCGCGCCGGAAAAGGTCATGTGCGCGATGAACAGCGTGAGCACCAGCAGGATGCTCTCCACCGCCGGCAGGCCGAGCTCGAGCGGAATGCCGGTCAGCAAGCTGATCGCCAGCATGGTGGGGATGGTGAGCCCGATGGTGGACAGCGCCGAGCCGAGCGACAGGTTGACCGCGCGCTGCATGTGATTGTGGCGGGCAGCCTGGATCGAGCTCAGCCCCTCCGGCGACAGCACGAGGATGGCAATCAAAATCCCGCCGAATGCGGTCGGCGCGCCGAGCTCCTCGATGGCGTAATCGATCACATTGGCCAGCGGCTTCGACAGCAGCACCACCGGCAGCAGCGTAACGATCAGCATCACCGCATGATAATAGAGGGAGTTCTTGGGGCTGTGCGCCTGCCCGGCCGCGTCGCCATGCGACTCTTCCATCTCCACGAAGAAGGTGCGGTGGCGGACGGTCTGGATGGCGAGGAAGCCGCCATAGAGCAGCGCGGTAAGCAGCCCGAACACGACCGCCTGCAGCAACGTCAGCGACTGGTCGGGCGTCGACCGGGTGAAGGTCGGCACCACCAGCGAGAGCACCGCCAGACAGGTGAGGACGGCAAGAAAGGCGATGGCGCCCTGCAGATTGTATTGCTGCAGGTTGTGGCGCACCGCGCCGATCATCACCGACACGCCGACCATGCCGTTGAGCACGATCATCAGCACCGCGAAGAAGGTATCGCGCGGCAGCGTCGGGTTGGGGCCGCCGTGAAGCATGACGGTGGCCATGATGGCGACCTCGATCGAGATGACGGCGATGGTGAGGATCAGGGTGCCGTAGGGCTCGCCCAGGTATTCGGCCAGCATCTCGGCGTGATGCACGACGCCGAAGGCGCACCAGATCATCGCCGCGAACAGCCAGGCGAACAGCGCGGCGGCCAGCCAGGGGTCGGTGAAACCGGCGGTCCACTCCTTGCCGACGGTGAAGAAGACCGCCGTGGTCGCCGCGCCGGCGATGACCGGCGCTTCGACGCGGAGGTTGGCCAGGAATGTGGCGAAGGCGGTCGGCATGAAAGGAGATCAACGTCGCTGAAAATGATCAGGCGTGACGGCAGCGGCACAGCTTACCGCGCCATGCGCCCGCGTCGAACCCCGAGCGGCCCATTTCCCTGTCATCTTCACAGTCATGTCCGGCGGTACGGCCTCTGCCCCCTCTCCTCGCCGAAGCGGCCGCCCGGGGCGCCCCGATGCATGAGTCCCTGATCGCTCATGGCTGTCCCGTTGTGCCGGCATGGCTGGCGCGGCACGCCATTGATCCAGATCAATCCGGTCCGGCCCCGGCGGCGAAACAATGTCATGCGGCGGCCAGTGGCCGCCAAGGGGACTGGCGCAATCCTTGCCGGGGAGACAGACAATGAAAGCATCCGATGTCATGGTGACAGAGGTCATCACCGTCACGCCCGGGACACGCGTCGAACAGATCGCCGAGACCCTTCTCGCCAACCATATCAGCGCCGTGCCGGTGGTCGACGAGGCAGGCTCCGTGCTCGGCATCGTCAGCGAGGGCGATCTCATCCATCGCGCGGAAGCGGGCACCGAGCGGCGGCGCGCATGGTGGCTGAAGCTGCTCACCGCCAACGAAACCCTCGAGCACGAATTCATCAAGGCGCACGCGCGCAAGGCCGCCGACCTGATGACGCGGCCGGCGGTCACCGTGGCGCCCGACACGCCGCTCGCCGCGATCGCCTCCCTGCTCGAGCATCACCGCATCAAGCGCGTGCCAGTGGTGGACAAGGGCAAGCTGGTCGGCATCGTCAGTCGTGCCAACCTGGTGCAGGCGCTGGTGCGCGCCGGTCAGGCGATGGTCGCGCAGCCGGCGATCGAGGATTCCGCCCTGCGCACCAGCCTGCAGAAGCAGCTGCGCGGACATGCATGGTGGCCGGGCGACGTCAACATCATCGTCAACGACGGCAATATCGAGTTGTGGGGCGTCGTCGACTCCGAGCTCGAGAAGGACGCGGTCAAGGTCGCGGTGGAGGAGCTCGCCGGCGCGCGCAGCATCGCCGACCACCTGTCGATACGCACACAGCTGCCGTCGGGGGTGTGACGGGCTGCGGGGACGGCCCCCGACGGGAATGTGTCGACGGCCTCAGGTGACACTGAACAGGACCATGCCGGCGACGGTGACGATGCGCGCGAGATCGGCCCAACGGCGGTCGCCCGGATAGCGCGCGGCGGAACGCCAGACGCCGACGGTTGCAAGGATGTTGTAGGGGATCGACACGGCGTAGCCGGCGAGAAACGCAGCTGCCATGTAGCCGTTCATCACCAGCGCCAGGAACGCGGCCGAGGTCGCCACGTTGACCACGAGGCCGCCAATGACGGCCCAGTTCCAGAACGCCTGATCAAGCGGCAGGTCACCCTGCCAGAGGCGGCGCAGCGCGGTCATGCGTTCCGATGTAGCGCGCCGCGCGCCTGGCTGTCATCAGCCGTCCCCGCCTGCGCGGGGACAGGCTCCGGCGGGTGATCCGGTCCCCGCCCAGCGGATTGTGACAGGGCGCAAGGTGCGATTTGGCTCCCCGGGTGTTACGGTGAATTCCGGCTGGCAGGGACGGAGACGACGATGCACGGGCACAGGATGACGCGGCGGGGATTTGCCATCGGTCTGGCGGCCCTCCCCCTCGTGGCGGTCCGCGGCGAAGCCGCGACCGGGCTGCCGAAGATGTCGGTCAGCAAGGACCCCAACTGCGGCTGCTGCGCCGCCTGGGTCGACTATCTGCGCGCGGCCGGATTTGACGTCGCCGTGACCGACACGCCCGATATCCACGGCGTCAAGGCACGGCTCGGCGTGCCGAACGATCTCGCCTCCTGCCACACGGCGGAAATCGGCGGCTACGTGATCGAGGGCCACGTGCCCGAACCCACCATCCGCAAGCTGCTGGCGGAGAAGCCGGCGGCCACCGGCCTCGCCGTTCCCGGCATGCCGCAAAGCTCCCCCGGCATGGACGTGCCCGGGGTGAACGATGCCTACGACGTGATCCTGTTCGGTCCGCAGGGCCGCCGCCGCTACGCGCGCTTCGTGGGAAGGCGGGAGATCGGGACGTAGCGGCGCAGCCTGGCTGACGGACGCAAACTCCGCCACGTCATGCCCGGCCAACCCGGTCCGGCCTGCGGCCGGCCCGGCTGCAAACCTGTGCCGGGCATCCACGCTTTAACACCCGATTGGTTCGGCACGACGCGGATGGCCGGGACAAGCCCGCCATGGCGGCCTCCGGGCTTTCACAACCGTTTACAGGTCATCAGCACCGCTTCGCTTCGGACGTTCCGTCCGAGCCGGCCGCGGCGGACGAAAAGATACCCTTGAGCGTATTCTCGTCGGTGATCTTCCAGCTGAATGTCCCGGCGAGCGACTTGCGCTCCGGGCGCGCGTCGTTGCGTTCGATGAACTGCAGGACCACCGACTCGCCGCGCAGGGTGCCGTGCGTGATCTCGATCACCGATACTTCCAGTGCCGGCGGCGGCGTGCCATTGACCAGGGTTTTCCGGCCTGTGCCGCGGACCCGGTTTCCGTCGTGCTCGATGACGAACTCGAACATCAGCGTCATCCCGATGTATCTGGCGTGCTGGGCCTTCTTTACGACGTCGGTGACGCACCACTTGCCCGACAGATCGTGGCCGGTCAGCGGCCTGAACCACTTTTCCCACAGCGCGGTGCCACCGAGTGCGAGCGACAAGGCGGTGGCGCATCCCGCCGTCGCCATCCCGATCCGGCTGGACAGCATCCGCCGGTATCGTTGCCACCCGCCGGCGGTCTTGCCTGCCTGATTGTTGTCGACGTTGGACATGACCGTTCCGCCTCCCTTGCGGCTGCGGCGTCCGTCTATGGTCAAGCCTATCGCCGGCCGCGGTGCTTGAACAGGCGGGCACGGCGCGTTGCGTGCCTTCGCCCACCCGCGGCCGGTCATCGCCCGCTTCCGCGGGCAATGACTGCGGATGCCCCGTTCACGCCGTCGCGGCCAGCCGCTCCGCCAGCGCCGCGTCGAGCTCCGGCAGCAGCACGATGCCGTCCTGGTCGCTACCCGAGGAATGCACCACGATCCAGGTGCAGGGCGCGCCGCTCTCGTTGCAGGGCGCGTGCGGCACGTCGGCCGGCACGAAACACTGGTCGCCCGTTTGCACCAGCACGCGCTGCTCGAGACCGGCGCCGTAATAGACATGGCACTCGCCGGCGAGCATGTAGGCGATGGTCTCGATGCCATCATGGTAATGCGCCTTGGCCACCGCGCCGGGCGGCATCGGCAGCACGTTCATGCAGACATCCCTCGCGCCGACGGTCTCGGCCGACGCCCCGGCGCCGTAGGTGAAGCCCTGCTTGCCGACATAGGTCCTGCCCGGCTTGACGACGGTAACGGTATCCGCGGCTGGAGCGGTCATTGTCAGTTCTCCCGATTGCGAGGCGGCATTATCGAAGGTGCGGACCGGCGCGACAAGGGCGCCGGGTCCAGCGGCCCTTGCATCTCTCCTCATGGTGAGGAGCGCTGCGAAGCAGCGCGTCTCGAACATCGCAAGTCGGCTTTAGCCGACTTGCGCGGCTTAAGTGCCGATGTTGGGTAAACCCGACATCGGTAGGCCGAGACCACGCAATCTTCGCCGCCTCATCCTTCGAGACGGGCGCTACGCGCCCTCCTCAGGATGAGGCGGAGGGAAGCCGCGCTGCCCCCTGGTCCCCTCACCTACCGGTAATCCGGATTGGGGTGATCGAAGCGGCAGCCGGCGTCCCACAGTTTGCGCTGGTTGCCGTGCGCCGGAAAGCCGCGGGCCTCGCGCAGCAGCCGCGCGGTGTGCATCAGGTTCCAGGCCATGAACGTCGTGTTGCGCTGGGTGAAGTCGTTCTGCGGCCCGCCCGAGCCCTCGTCGAGATAGGACGGACCCGGCCCCGCCTCGCCGATCCAGCCGCAGTCGGCCTGCGGCGGGATCACGTAGCCGAGGTGCTGCAGCGAATAGAGGATTTCCATCGAACAGTGCTTGATGCCGTCCTCGTTGCCGGTGATCACGCAGCCGCCGGTCTTGCCGTAATAGATCCACTGGCCCCTGTCGTTGAGCATCGCCGACATGCCGTAGAGCCGCTGGATGATGTTGCTGCAAACGGAAGAGATCTGCCCGAGCCAGATCGGCGAGCCGATCACCAGGATGTCGGCCGCGAGGATGGCCGGCCACAGCTCAGGCCAGGCGTCGGCCTTGAAGCCGTGCTCGCGCATGTCGGGATAGACGCCGGGTGCGATGGCGTGATCGACCGCGCGGATCAGGGTCACGTCGACCCTGTTCTCGCGCATGATCTCCATCGCCACCGTCATCAGCCCCTCGGTGTGCGAGAGCTGCGGCGACGGCTTCAGCGTGCAGTTGATGAACACGGCGCTGAGGCCGGAGAAGTCGTAGGGCGAGTTCCTGCAGAGTTCCTGTTGCTTGGGCGACAGCGGCATGGGGCAAGTCCTCCGTGGGCATCGGAGTGTAACCCGGATGAGGTGCGATGGGTGCCCCGCTGGCGGAGATGTGATGAAACCCGATCGGATGTGCCAGCGGCGAAAGCCGATTCAATCGAACAACATTGATGATATATTGTTGAATACAACAGCGTGAGCGGGAGGCCGGCATGATGCGGATTGACGCCTATACGCACTTTTTTCCCGAAACATTCTTCAACAAATTGCTCGACGTCGCCGGCCAGTACAAGGACATGGGCAAGCGCGTGCGGGCGATCCCCGCGCTGCACGACCTCGACGTGCGCAAGAAGATCGTCGACGGCCACAAGGACTACGCCCAGATCCTGTCTTACCCGCAGCCGCCGGTCGAAA
>CAZUDR010000165.1:0-7293 GCA_964618715.1 uncultured Undibacter sp.
AACTCGCGCAGCGCTGCGTCGACGTCCGCCTCGGTCAGCGCGCCGCGGCGGGTGAGGCGGTCGAGGATACCGCCCAGACGATCCGACAGACTGTCGAACATGCAAAACACCTGTTGCGCCCGAGGGCGCATCGCGCTGTCGGGCGGTGGCCTCCGGCCTCGTCGCGGGCCGGTCGGCGGGAATTGAAAGTCCAAGTCTCGAAGTCGGGCGGAACCTAGGGTCGGGGTCCCCGCAAGTCAAGGCGAGGTCATGCCCCCGGACTGGCCCGGTAATCGGGCGCTCTTACGCCAGCAGCCGGTTGACCAGCCGGCGCAGGGTCTGCGGTTCAAACGGCTTCTGCAGCACCGGAACATCGGCGTAGCGGGGGTCGATGCCGGCCCGTCCGTAACCGGTGAGGAAGATGTAGGGCACGCCACGTTCGGACAGTTCGTTCGCCACCGAATAGGAACGCTCGCCGCCGCCGAGATTGACGTCGAGGATGGCGGCATCGACCGTCTCGTCCGCGAGCGAGTTGAGCGCCTTTGCCGCCTGTCCGAACGGGCCGACCACCTCGAAGCCGGCGTCGGCGAGAACATCCTCGATCAGCATGGCGACCAGCGCCTCGTCCTCGACGACGAGAAGGCGCGGACGTGATGGTCCGGCCGTCATCACTTCGTGGCACTGAGCTTGTTGGAGAGCGGCAGGCGCATCCGGCATTTCAGTCCGGCCGGGTCGAAATCGAGCTTGATGTCCGCGTTGAGCTCGCGTGCCAGACCGCTCGCGATCAGTCGCGTGCCGAATCCGCGCCGTTCGGCGGGTTGCACGGCCGGGCCGCCGGTTTCCGTCCAGCCCAGATCAACGGCCGGGACGGGTTCGGCACGCCAGTCCACGGTCCAGACGACGGCAACGCGTCCCGTTTCATTCGACAGCGCACCGTGTTTCGCCGCGTTGGTCGCAAGCTCGTGAAAGGCCATGCCGAGCGTGACCGCAACCGTCGGGCCGAGCCGGATCTCCGGGCCTTCGATGGTCACGCGCCTGTCCGCCGGCCAGGCCGACAGCGTATCGCGAATGACATCGGACAGGGAGGCACCCTGCCACGTTTCGCGCGCCAGCAGGTCGTGCGAGCGCGACAGCGCCAGCAGCCGGGCGTTGAGCTTGTCGGCAAACTCGTCGAGCGACGTGGTGCCGCGCAGCGTCATCTGCGCGATCGACTGCACCGAGGCGAGCGTGTTCTTCACCCGGTGGTTCAGTTCGTCGAGCAACAGACGCTGGCGTTCTTCTGCCTCGCGGATTTCGGTGATGTCGGTATTGGTGCCGAACCAGCGAACAACCTCGCCATGTTCGTCATGCACCGGCAGGGCCCGCGACAGAAACCAGCGAAAGACGCCGTCGTGGCGGCGCAGCGGGAAGGTGTCTTCCCACGGATTGCCGGTTTCCCAAGACTTCTGTACGCGTGCGACCACGCGGTCGACATGATCGGGATGATGGACCTTGCGCCAGCCCCAGCCTTCCATGTCCTCGAGCGTCGTGCCGGTGTAATCGAACCAGCGCTTGTTGTACCAGAAGATCCAGCCGTCCGGATTTGCCATCCAGGCGAGCTGCGGGATCGAATCGGCGAGCAGATGAAAGCGCGACTCGCTTTCGCGCAGGGCGGCTTCCGCGCGCAGGCGCCTGTCGAGATCGCTCTGATCCGATCTGGATGTCATGTCATCGGCCCCCGCCGCCTTTCGAATCGCCTTCCTGATGCAGGCGGATAGCCGTGACGCGGGGACGCCAATTCGTTCGCCTGCCTATTCCAGCGAATAGCTCACCGTCACGACTGCCCGCAACTCCTGTTCGCCAGGCGCGACCGGGACTGCGCCGGCGCGCATCGCCTGCCTGACAGGGCGCGGTCCCGGCGTTACGCCCTCTTCGCTGATCGACACCACGGATCCGATTTTGGCGCCGGCGGCCTGGGCATAGAGCTCGGCCTTGCGACGGGCGTCTGCGATCGCTTCCGACCTCGCCTGATCGAGCATCTTCGAGTGCTCGGACACGACAAATTCGATACCGGACATTTCATTGGCGCCGGCGCCAATGGCGCGGTCGAGAATTGCCGGCAGCGCGTCGACGTCGCGGATCTTTACGGTCACGCGGTTGGTGACCTGGAAACCGGTCAGACGCGCGGTGCCGCCCTTGTTCGGGTCGTATTTCGGCTGCACCGACAATAACGAGGTCTGCACGTCACGATCGGGAATCCCGCTCCGCTCGATGGCGGCAAGAACCGCGGTCATCTGTTTGGCATTGGTCTCGCTCGCCTGGCGCGCATTGTCGCCGAGCGTGGTGACGCCGATGCGGATCACCGCGGTATCGGGTGCAACCGACACCGTGGCTTCACCGGTGACCGTCACCATTTTTTCGGTCGTTTGAGCCAGCGAGGGTACTGCTGTCACGGCAGCGGCGAAAATCAGGGTCGTAAGGAGTGTGTGGCAACGTTTCATGTTCATTTCACCGGTACGAGTACATTGATGACCATGTTGTCCGGACCCGAGGCCAGGTCGCTGACATATTCCTCGATGAACGAATCCTTGGCCTCGATGTCCCTGTCATCGAGATAGTTGGTAATCGCCTCGTAGGTTGTGTCCACCTCGTCATAGGTTCCGCGGTGGACAAACTTGAGCGCTTTGCCTGTCGGCGCCTCGCCGATCGCGATATTGCCCTCGGGCAGGCTGGCGGGCACTTCGGCGATCGGCCGCGCGGCGCGAAACTTGAATCCATTGTCATCGGTCTCGGTATAGATCGTCATCGCCGGACCTTGCGGCTCGATACCGGCCTTTTTGAGATAGGCGTCGAGTGCCCTGAAGGCGTCGACCAGCGCCTTGTAGACGTTGTCCCAGCTGGTGTTGCCGGTCACGAAGATGATCGTGCGCTTCGGCAGGGTGACTTCTGTGCCGAAGGCATCGCCCGGTGACCGCGATGGCGGCGTCTCGGGACCGGCGACCGCTGCGGCCTGCAAAACATGGGCCGGCATGGCGCCTGCGCCGAGCGGCACAGCAAGGGCGACACTCAGCAGACCCACCCAAATCCGGAACGGCATCGCGCTTCTCCGTCCCTCCGCGCCGCAAACCGGCGGTGCCGGTACCAGGCGCAGTCTAGCACGGCCACTGGCCAATCGGCGTCCATTCGCCATATAAACCGGACGAAACCCGGCCGAATGTTGCCGATCCGGACAAACCACAGCATGGCCACGCTCGCCAACCAGCCTTTCGTCAAGATGAACGGTATCGGCAACGAAATCGTCGTCGTCGATCTGCGCGCGCGCGGGGGCGCCATCACGGCGGAGGAGGCGCGCGCGGCAGCATCGCCGGCGGGCGCGCCCTACGACCAGCTGATGGCGCTCTATCCGCCGCGCACGCCCGGCACCGACGCCTTCATCCGCATCTACAACAACGATGGTTCGGAAGCCGGCGCCTGCGGCAATGGCATGCGCTGCGTCTGCGATCTGGTCGCCAGGGACGCCGGCAAGGATACGCTCACCTTCGAGACGACATCCGGCATCCTCAACTGCTGGAAGGGCGAGAGCGGCATGTTCACTGTCGACATGGGCAAGCCGCGTTTTGCGTGGAACGAGATTCCGCTGGCCGAGGAATTCCGCGACACGCGCCAGATCGAACTGCAGATCGGGCCAATCGACAATCCGGTGCTGCATTCGCCGTCGGTGGTGAACATGGGTAATCCGCACGCCGTCTTCTGGGTCGACGATGTCAACGCCCACGACCTGGCACGGCTCGGTCCGCTGCTGGAGAACCATCCGGTCTTTCCGGAGCGCGCGAACATCACGCTGGCGCATATCGCCTCGCGCGATCACATCATTATCCGCACTTGGGAACGCGGCGCCGGTCTCACCAGGGCCTGCGGCTCGGCCGCCTGCGCCGCGGCCGTCGCTGCCGCGCGTTTCAAGCGCGCCAACCGCAAGGTCAAGGTGACGTTGCCGGGCGGCGATCTGATCATCGACTGGCGCGAGCGCGACGACCACGTGCTGATGACCGGCCCGGTCGCGTTCGAGTTCGAAGGCCGCTTCGACCCGGCATTGTTCAAGGCGGCGGTGCCATGAGCGTCGATGTCATCACCTTCGGCTGCCGGCTCAATACCTACGAGTCGGAAGTCATCCGGCACGAGGCCGCGACGGCCGGCGTGCGCGACGCCGTGGTGGTCAACACCTGTACGGTGACGGCGGAAGCCGTGCGCCAGGCGCGGCAGGCGATACGCCGCATCAGGCGCGAGAAGCCGGATGTGCGGATCGTCGTCACCGGCTGCGCCGCGCAGGCCAATCCCGGCGACTTTGCGCGGATGACCGAAGTCGATCGCGTCATCGGCAACGAGGAAAAGCTCGATGCCCGCGCGTGGGGCGGAAACGACAGGGTCGCCGTCTCCGACATCATGGCGGTGAAAAAGATGCAACCGCACCGCGTCGACGCGCTCGAGGGCCGCACGCGCGCCTTCGTCCAGGTGCAGAACGGATGCGACCACCGCTGCACCTTCTGCATCATCCCGTTCGGGCGCGGCAATTCGCGCTCGCTGGCCGTTGCGGATGTGGTGGCGCAGGTGCGGCGTCTGGCGGAGAACGGCTATCGCGAGGTGGTGCTGACCGGTGTCGACATCACCAGCTATGGCGCCGATCGTCCCGGACGACCGCGGCTGGGTGCGCTGGTCAGGCGCATCCTCGACGACGTGCCGGAGATCGCGCGCCTGCGGCTGTCGTCGATCGATTCGGTGGAGGTCGACGCGGATCTCCTCGACGCGCTGGCCGGCGAGCCGCGCCTGATGCCGCACCTGCATCTGTCCCTGCAGGCCGGCGACGACCTGATCCTCAAGCGCATGAAGCGGCGTCACACGCGCACCGACGCCATCGCCTTCTGCAACGAGGTGCGCCGGCTGCGCCCGGACGTGGTGTTCGGCGCCGATATCATTGCCGGCTTCCCGACCGAGACCGAGGCGATGTTCGCCCGCTCGCTCGACCTGGTCGAGGCGTGCGGGCTGACCCAGCTTCACGTGTTCCCGTTCTCGCCGCGGCCGGGGACGCCGGCGGCCCGCATGCCGCAGGTCGACCGCAATATCGTCAGGGAACGCGCCCGCCGGCTGAGAGAAAAAGGCGAGGCGGCGCTGCGGGCCTATCTCGACGGTCAGGTCGGTGCCCGCCGCCATATCCTCGCCGAGACCCGTGCGCTCGGCCGCACCGAACAGTTCACACCCGTGCGGCTCAATGCGCCGGTCGAGCCGGGCGCCATTCTCGAGGTGACGATGACCGGCCACGACGGCAGGCAATTGCTGGCCGCCTAGCGGAGGGAGTAGCCATGAGCGATCACAGGATCACGACGCTGGAGCAGCTCGAGGCGCTCTATGGCCAGAGTCCGCCGACCTCCATCGTCAAGGAGGTCAGTCGCATCAGTCAGGGCTATCGCCGGCTGATCGAGGCCGCGCCCTTCGTTGCCATCGCCACGGCGGGACCGGAGGGCCTCGACTGCTCGCCCAAGGGCGATCCCGCCGGCTTCGTGCACATCATCGACGACAGGACGCTGGCCATTCCCGACCGCCCCGGCAACAACCGCCTCGACGGTTTCCGCAACATCCTGCGTGATCCGCGCATCGCGCTGCTGTTCCTGATTCCCGGTGTCGGGGAGACGCTGCGGGTGAACGGCCGCGCCGAAATCTCCGTCGATCCGGACCTCATGCAGAGCTTTGCGATCAACGGAAAACTGCCACGCAGCGTGCTGATGGTGCACATCGAAACCATCTACTTCCACTGTGCAAAGGCGATCGTGCGCTCGAAGCTCTGGGACGAGGCCACCAAAATCGATCGCAAGAGCCTGCCCTCGACCGGCACCATCCTGGCCGAGCTCAGCGAAGGCAAGCACGGCGGCGACGCCTACGACCGCGAGGCGCCGGAGCGCATCAAGGCGCAGCTTTACTGATCGCCGCTCCACCCGCACGCGCTCAACAGCTCGCGCATGTGCGCCGGCACCGGTGCCGTCGTGTTCACCGGTGGCCTGTTCTTCGCGATCGGTACCGTCACGTCGCGCGCGTGCAGCTGCAGCGGCGGGCCCTCATCCCGCGGCGAGTTTTCGTTGCGCAGGCTGCGCAAACCTGCCTGCATGCCGTAGATCGAGTCACCGACGATCGGAAAACCCATGGCGGCGCAGTGCACACGCAGCTGATGCGTGCGCCCGGTCAGCGGCTCGAGCGCAAGCCATGTCCGTCCGCCGCCACGCCCCATCACTTTCCATGTTGTCGCGGACGGCAGCCCGTGCGGATCCGCCTTCATCCACCAGCCGCGCGTCTCGTCGCGTTTCGACAGCGGAATATCGATGCGGCCTTCGTCCGCGTCCGGTCCGCCCTCCACCACTGCCCAGTAGGTCTTGCCGACCTTGCCCTGCCTGAACAGCTTGCCGAGCAGGGCGAGCGCCTTGCGGTGGCGGCCGAGCACCAGACAGCCGGAGGTGTCGCGGTCGAGGCGATGGGCGAGCGCCGGTGAACGCGGCAGGCCGAAGCGCAGCACGTCGAAATGGTCTTCCAGCGCCTCGCCGCCTTTCGGTCCGCGGTGCACGGCGAAGCCCGCCGGCTTGTCGATCACCAGCATCAGCCCGTCGCGGTAAAGCAGGCGGGCGAGCATCTCTTCCGCTGTCATGGCGGGTACCCTAGATAGCCGGAAACGGGTATCACGGGCGCCGCATGGACGACAGCACACAGAAAACGAGCTGGTGGCAGCGCCTGAGCGGCGGCCTGAAACGCACCTCCTCGTCGCTCGGTTCCGCCATCACCGGCCTGGTGTCGAAGCGCAAGCTTGACGCGGAAACGCTGGAGGATCTCGAAGCCGAACTGATCCGCGCCGATTTCGGGCCCGACGTGGCCGAACGCATTACCGGTGCGTTGCGCGAGGGCCGCTACGACAAGGGTATCGCGCCGGAGGAACTGCAGGCGCTGCTCGCCGCCGAGATCGAGAAGGTGATGGCACCGGTTTCCCGTCCGCTGGACATCACGGCGCGGCCGTTCGTCGTGCTGGTCGCCGGCGTCAACGGATCGGGCAAGACCACCACTATCGGCAAGCTCGCCGCGCGATTTCGCGCGCAGGGCAAGCGCGTGATGCTGGTGGCCGGTGACACCTTCCGCGCCGCAGCCATCGAGCAGCTCAGGATCTGGGGCGAGCGCACGGGATCAGACGTCGAGGCGCGCACGCAGGGCGCCGACACAGCGGGACTGGCCTTCGATGCGCTGACAAAGGCGAAAGCGGACAGCGTCGATGTGGTGCTGGTCGACACCGCCGGCCGCCTGCAGAAC
>CAZUDR010000166.1:0-7247 GCA_964618715.1 uncultured Undibacter sp.
TCCGATGGCCGACGGACCGGCCATTCAGGCGGCTGGCCAGCGCGCCCTGCGGGCCGGTCAGACCATGAAGAAGACACTCGCCCTGGTGCGCGACTTCCGCAAGGGCGACGATGCAACCCCCATCGTGCTGATGGGCTACTACAAACCCATCTACATCTACGGCGTCGAAAGGTTTCTTGCCGATGCCAGGACGGCCGGCGTTGACGGTCTCATCGTCGTGGACCTGCCGCCGGAAGAAGACGACGAACTCTGCGTGCCGGCGCTCAGGGCGGGCCTCAACTTCATTCGCCTCGCTACGCCGACCACCGACGAGAGGCGTCTGCCGGCGGTGCTCGCCAATACCTCGGGCTTTGTCTACTACGTTTCGATTACCGGCATCACAGGCTCGGCAGCGCCCGACAGTGCCAGGGTCGCCGGCGCGGTTACCCGCATCAAGCGCCACACCGATCTGCCGGTCGCCGTCGGCTTCGGGGTGAAGAATGCAAAAAGCGCGCGCGCCATCGCGGCGAGTGCCGATGGCGTGGTGGTCGGTTCGGCGCTGGTGGAGGCACTGCGCCTGAGCCTCGCCCGGAACGGCAAGGCGAGGCCCGGAACGGTCAAGGCTGTCGCCGGTCTGGTGGGTCAACTGGCCCGGGGCGTGCGGTCGGCCAGGAAGCCTGCGGTATAGGTTAACCGGTGATGTGTCGTCACCCGCGAATGCGGGGCGATCCGGTAGTCACGAAAAGTCCATTGTGGCACGGTAGTCGTTGTTCAGTAGTTCCGGGTCTGCAATTGCCCGCGCGCGCGGGGATGACAGTCGAGGATGGTGCGAGTCTGAATTCATGAACTGGATCTCCAACGTCGTCCGGCCGAAGATCCGCAGTTTCCTGCGCCGTGAGACGCCGGAGAATCTCTGGATCAAGTGTCCGGAGACCGGCCAGCTCGTCTTCTACAAGGACGTCGAGGCCAACCAGTTCGTCATTCCGAATTCGAACTATCACATGCGCATCAGCGCGCCGCTGCGTCTGAAGGCGATGTTCGACAACGGAGAATATGAAGAGATTACGGTTCCGGAAGTCGCGGTCGATCCGCTGCGCTTCCGCGACGAGCGCCGCTACGCCGACCGCCTGCGCGATGCGCGCACCAAGACCGGCTTGCAGGATGCCATCAAGCTCGGCATCGGCCGCCTCGACGGGCTGATGGTGACCATCGGTGTGCAGGACTTCGATTTCATGGGCGGCTCGCTCGGCATGGCGGCCGGCGAAGCGGTGATTGCCGGACTGGAAACAGCGGTGCAGCGGCAGACGCCGTTCATCATGTTTGCGGCGTCCGGCGGGGCACGCATGCAGGAGGGCATCCTCGCGCTGATGCAGTTGCCCCGCACCACCGTCGCGGTGCAGATGCTGCGCGAGGCGAAGAAGCCGTACATCGTCGTGCTCACCAATCCGACCACCGGCGGCGTGACCGCGTCCTACGCCATGCTCGGCGACATCCAGATCGCCGAGCCGGGCGCGCTGATCGGCTTTGCCGGCCCGCGCGTCATCGAGCAGACGATCCGCGAAAAATTGCCGGAGGGGTTCCAGCGCGCGGAGTATCTCGCCGACCACGGCATGGTCGACATGGTGGTACACCGGCACAAGTTGCGCACCACGCTGTCGGACCTGTGCCGGGTCCTGACCAATGCTCCGGCGGCGTCCGCGCCGCCCTCGCAGCCGCCATTGCCGGTTCCCGCAGATGCCTAGGCGCTGTCGCGGCCGGGATCGTCCGGCCCGCGGGCCGACGCGCGCTATCCTGTAATTCGGTCCATGGACCCTTCGGCGGGCGACGGCCCGGCCAATTCGCTTGGCGGGGCAGGGCTGTGCCACATATATCGGGATCGTCGGGTGCCGGCGCCGCGCCGGTCCGCTGACGACAATCGAGAGCGCGCAACACGTTGACTCCCGTTGATTCCATCGTTGCCCGGCTGGTCGCGCTGCATCCCAGGCGCATCGACCTGTCCCTCGGACGCATCGAGCGGCTGCTTGCCACGCTCGGGTCGCCCGAGCGCCGGTTGCCGCCGGTGATCCATGTCGCCGGCACCAACGGCAAGGGTTCGACCATTGCCTTCATGCGGGCCATGCTGGAAGCGGCGGGCAAGGGCGTGCACGTCTACACCTCCCCGCATCTGGTGCGGTTCAACGAGCGCTTCCGGCTTGCCGCCCCCGGCGGGAGCGCGCCCGTGTCGGACGACGAGCTCTCCGCCGCGCTGGAAGAGTGCGAGCAGGCCAATGCCGGTGCGCCCATCACGGTCTTCGAGATCACCACGGCTGCCGGACTGCTGCTGTTTTCGCGCCATCCCGCCGACGTGCTGCTGCTGGAAGTGGGCCTCGGCGGCCGGCTCGACGCCACCAATGTGATCGACCCTCCGCTGGCCAGCGTGATCACCCCGATCGCCATCGACCACACCGACTTTCTCGGGCCGACGCTGGAGCGGATCGCCGCCGAGAAGGCCGGCATCCTCAAGCCCGGTGTGCCGGCGATCGTCGCCGCGCAACACCGCGAGGCGCTTGCCGTCATCGAGCGCCAGGCGGCGCGGGTCGGCGCTCCGTTGAAGATCGCCGGCGAGAACTGGACCGCGACGGAAGAGCGCGGCCGGCTGGTCTACCAGGACGACGCCGGCCTGCTCGACCTGCCGGCGCCGCGGCTTTACGGCCGCCACCAGTTCGAGAACGCCGGCCTGGCCATCGCCACCCTGCGCACGCTCAGGTCAATGCGCCTGCCGCCGGCGGCGTTCGAGGCCGGCGTGGTGAAGGCCGACTGGCCGGCGCGGTTGCAGCGGCTGGCGGCCGGCTCGCTGGTGGACCTGACGCCGGCCGGCAGCGAACTGTGGGTGGACGGCAGTCACAATCCCGACGGCGGCCGCGCGGTGGCGGCCGCGCTCGCCGATCTCGAGGAGCGCGTGTCGCGGCCGCTGGTGCTGATCGTCGGCATGCTGTCGAGCAAGGACTGCGAGGGCTTCCTGCGCAATTTCACCGGGCTTGCCCGGCGCATGATCGCGGTGCCGATTGCCAGTGCAGAGCGGGGCCTGCCGGCGGAAACGGTGGCCGATGCCGCCCGCGCCATCGGCCTGCCGGCCACCAGCCGCGACAACCTGCATGAGGCGCTGGATGCCGCGCGCAAGCTCGATCTCGATCCGCCGCCGCGCATCCTCATCACGGGATCGCTCTATCTCGCCGGCGAGGTGCTGCGGGAGAACGGGACACTGCCCGCCTGAAAAGTCAAAACGGCCGGCGTTGCAGCCGGCCGTCGTCCGAAAATCATCGCGCGGGATCAGACCGCGCTCGAGATCCACTGATGCAGTTTCTGCTTGGGCGCGGCGCCGACCTGGCGCGAGGCGATCTCGCCGTTCTTGAACATCATCAGCGTCGGGATCGACATGATGCCGTATTTGGCGGCAACATTCGGGTTCTCGTCGACGTTGAGCTTGACGATCTTCACCTTGTCGCCCAGCTGCGCGGCGATCTCCTCCAGCGCGGGTGCGATCATGCGGCAGGGCCCGCACCATTCCGCCCAGAAATCGACGATCACCGGCTCGGCCGACTGCAGCACGTCCGATTCAAAGCTTGCGTCCGACGTTTTGCCGACGGCCATGTGCGTACCTCTTGTCGTGGTTTGGGCGCGCGGCACGCGCCGCTGAATGCGAGGCGCCGAACCTATGAACGCATCCCCCGAGCGTCAAGGCGCTCTCACGCGGGGGTGATGCGCGCCAGCGCCCGGTCGAGGTCGTCGTCGGAAACATCCATCAGATCAGGGACTTCGGTCCAGACGAGGGCGCAGCGCACGGGCCGGTCCGGGTACAGTTTGGCGAGCACCGCGCGGTAGAGCGCGAGCTGGGCGACATAGGACTGGGGCACCTGTTCGATTCGGCGCGGGGCGGGGCGATTGGTCTTGTAATCGGCGATCAGTACGGCGTCGGTCGTAACGGCGAGGCGGTCGACCTGGCCGGAGACACGCCAAGTGTTGCCGCCGGTTTCCACATTGCCGACGACCGGAACCTCGGCGCGGCTGCCACGCGCGAACAGCGGCGCAAAGCGCGCGTCGTCGAGCACGGCCGCAACCTTGTCCGCCAGCGCCTTGCGCTCCTCTGCCGGCAGATCGGTGCCGCGCCGCGCGAGAAACGCCTCCGCCGCCCCGGTACGGCGCTCGGGCGGGACGTCGGGCAGCGATTGCAGCAGCCGGTGCGCCAGCAGACCGCGCAGGCGCGCGATCCCGGCGCCGCCGGGCGAACCCGGACGCGCCTCGTCGTCGTCGAGTGCGCTCGACGGCGTCTTGCGCAACGCCTTCCTTTCCGTCGGCGCGTCGCATGTGAGCCACGGCGACAGCGAAACCGGCGCCGCCGTTGTCACGGGCTCCGACGGCTGCGCCAGCGGGGCTTCACCCTTGCGGTAGCGCAGCACATCGCCGTCTTCGTCGTCGGCGGACTCGGTCACGCAGTCCGCGCGCAACGCGTCGTCAACCAGCTGGTACCAGCAGCCCTCGGGGATCCTGTTTTCTCCCTTGGCGCCGGCGATCACCAGGCGCTGCTCGGCGCGCGTCATGGCGACGTAGAGCAGGCGCCGGTATTCGTTGACAGCAGCATCATTGGCGGCATCCCGCGACTCCTCCATCTCCGTGGTGTCGTCCTGCCTGCGCGTCGCCCACACCAGGCCGTTGTCCTTCAGCGCGAGCAGCCGCGGCGGATGCGTGCCCTTCGGCTCGGTGGTGGTGTCGGCGAGGATCACGGTATGGGCTTCCAGCCCCTTGGCGCCGTGCACGGTCATCACCCGCACCTCGTCGCGCGCCAGCTCCATGTCGCGCTTCACCTCGCTCTGTGCCGCGCGCAGCCAGGCGAGGAAACCCTGCAAGGATGGCGTTTCCCGCCGCTCATAGTCGAGCGCGAGATTGAGGAATTCGTCGAGCGCATCATTGGCCTCGGGGCCGAGCCGGGCGAGGAATTTTCTGCGGCCGTGCCGCGGTCCCAGCACGTCGGCGAAAAAACCGAAGGGCGACAGCCGGCGTGCATTCCCGCCAAGCCTGTCGAACTCGGCATTGACCGCGCCGAACAGCGCATCGCCTGCGCGAGCGCGCAACGCGTCGCGCAGCGAGTCCTTGCGCTCCCAGGCCAACTCGAACAATTGCTCCTCGCCAAGGCCGAACAGCGGGCTCTTGAGCACGCTCGCCAGCGCGAGATCGTCGTCGTCCAGCAGCAGGCAGTCGGCCAGTGCCATCAGATCCATCACAGCTATGTGCTCGGTCAGCACCAGCCGGTCGGCGCCGGCGACCGGCACGCCAGCGTCCTTCATCGCGCGGATGATGGCCTCGAACAACGGCCCGCGCTGGCGCACCAGCACCAGCACCTTGCCGGGATTGAGCCCGCGCGCAGTCCAGAGTTTTACGTGCCTGGCGATGCGCTGGGCGAGGCGGACGCGCGGGCTCTGCTCGCTCTCGGTGTCGAAGGGCGCATCCCAGCCCTCGATCTCGCGCTTCTCCGCCGGCTCCATCAGCGGCCACAGTTCGACCAGACCGGGCGCGGCTTCCGGCAGCGCCAGATGCTCGGGAATGCCGGTGACGTCGGTGGTGATGCTCTCGTAGATCGCGCGGGTGCTGAAAACCCGGTCGACCGAGCCGAGCACGGCCTTGCCGGAGCGGAACGAATGATGGAAACGCAGGTAGCGCCAGCCCAGTTCGGGGATGTTGAACTGGCGTTCGAAATGGCGCCGCATCTCGTCGAAGGCGGCAGGCGCGGCGCCCTGGAAGGAGAAGATTGACTGCTTCTCGTCACCGACTGCGAAGATGGTGCGCCTGACGTCCGGCCGGCTGCCGCCGGGGACGAACTCGGACGCCAGCAGCTGGATGATCTGCCACTGCTTGGGGCTGGTGTCCTGCGCCTCGTCGATCAGCATGTGATCGATGCCGAGATCGAGTTTGTAGTGCACCCAGGCAGCCGAGCCGTCAGACAGCAGCGGCAGCGCCTTGTCGATCAGATCGTCGTAGTCGAGCAACCCGCGCCGGTCTTTCTCGGTCTGGTAGCGGTCGATCACCGCCTTGGCGATTGTGATGAGTGCGCGGGTACGCTCGCGGGCGCGTACGGCACGCAAACGCTGCAGGCACGGCTCCACTCGTGTCCGCTCGGCGTCAAGTTGTGCCCAGAGCGCGGCATGCTCCGCGCGCAGATCCTTGCCCATGAGGTACGCATCGCCTTTGGGCGTGCCGTCTTCGTCGCGAAGGAACACGGAGAGGTATTCATCAATGGCTGATGGCCATCCCCGTTGGGTGGCACGACGCCAGCGCGCCGACTGGTAGACGTCGAACCGCTTTCCCGCCGCAAAAATATCAGCAAGCCTGGGCCAATCCTCTGCGGCGATGCCGAGTGTTTCGCACTCGCGGCAAATCCTGCTCTCGGAGTCATCAACATCGACGCCAAGCGCGCGCGAGAGATCGGATATGGCCGCGTCGATGCCCCCGTCCGCGCGGTCGATCCAGGCGGAAATGGCGTCGCGTTGCCTGATCGCCTCGCCGATCACGTCCTTGAAGGTGGAATCGGCGGCCACCACGATAGCCGTTTCCAGCGCCTTGCCGAGGGCGCTGTCCGGACCGGCGCTCGCTTCGAGCAGGACGTCGAGCGTCAGCCGCTCGAGCAGCTCCGCGGTAGCGGCCTCGTCCAGCACGGTAAAGCGCGCGGCAACATTGGCCTCGAAGGGGAACTGGTGCAGCAGCTGGGTGCAGAAGGCGTGGATGGTCTGCACCTTCAGGCCGCCCGGGGTCTCCAGCGCGGAGGCGAAAAGGCGACGTGCCCGCGCGCGCATGACCGCGTCGGGCTTCCTGTTGGTACTGAGCAGAATCCGCCCGTCCAGCGCCCTGTCGTCGAGCGTCGTCCATTCCGCCAGCGTGTCGAACACGCGATTGGCCATGTTGGCGGCGGCGGCCTTGGTGAAAGTGATGCAGAGGATCTTGGCCGGGTCGACGCCGCCGAGCAGCAGGTTGATGACGCGCTGGGCCAGCACGTGGGTCTTGCCGGAGCCGGCATTGGCCGAGACGAAGGCGGAGACATGGGGATCCGCAGCCTCGATTTGCACGCGGCGGACATCGCGCGGGATCTCGCGAACGGTGCTCATTCGCCGCCTCCCTCGTCGGCACCGCCGCGGAGCGACCATTCCTTCACGCGCGCGAGGTGGTCGTAGTCGCCGTAATGCGTCTTCCACATGGGGTGGACGAGCGAGAGATAGGGCGTACGCTCGTCGGCGAAGGTC
>CAZUDR010000167.1:0-7244 GCA_964618715.1 uncultured Undibacter sp.
CCTCCGAACCCCGCCTGACGGTGCTAACCCGCCAGGGCTTTAAGTCGGTCTTTCAGACTGCCTTACGCAGCCTGAGCAACCGGAGCATAGTTGTCGTTGGCAACTATGAAATTGGCCCGATAACGGCGGAACCATGCCGGGCAAAAGCACGCCCTTTACGCCCTCGTCGATCCTGTTTCGGCCCCGCCCAAACCCAGCCGCGCTGGCCTTGGGTGGAGCCGCCGGGTACTGCCCCCGGGTCCGAAAGGTTTATTACGACGCCCATTTATTGCCATAGCCGGGTTTCCCCGGCCCCCCGAATATAAGGACTGGAGGTTACCGAAGAAAGACCGGGCCGCGGCGCTCCTGTGAAATATTTCCTACCGCTTCGTCCGGCAGGACAACGCCGATATCCGGCTTACCCCACATCGGCCAGGAAGCCGGTGACCGCGTCGTTGAAGATGTCCGGCCACTCGATGTTGGCGATATGGCCCGCGTGATCGATGACCCGGAAGCGCGAACCGCGGATCATCCCGTGCATCTGGCGGGTGTTCTCGGGCGGCGCGCCGTGATCCTCGCTGCCGCAGATCAGCAGAACCGGCTGCGTGATCTCGCCAAGCCGATGACCATAGTTCAGCCGGGCGAGCGCCGCCGCACATCCACAATATCCGTCGGCCGACGTGTTGCGGATCATCCTTTCCATGCGTGCGATCACCGCCGGGTTGCGCTGCGCGAGGCCGGCACTCGACCAGCGGGTGACCGTCGACCCGACGATCGCCTCGATGCCACCCTTGCGCACCGCGTCGATGCGGTCGAACCAGGCTTTGGTGAATTCCGGCGTGGTCGTGTGCCGGGAGTCGGCGATGACAGCGCTCCTTATGCGATCCGGATGATCGAGCAGGAGGCCCTGTGCAACCATGCCGCCCATGGACAGGCCGGCAAAATGCGCTTGCGTGACGTCGAATGCATCGAGGATGCCGGCAGCGTCGGCGACCAGCATATCGAGGCTGTAGTCGCCTTCGGTGGCCGCGGAGCCGCCGTGGCCTCGCGCGTCGTAGCGCAGCACGCGATAACGGTCCTTCAGTACGTCGGCGAGTTCGTCCCACATGGTGAGGTCCGCGGCCAGCCCGTGGCTGAGCATGACCCATGGGCCGCTGTCACCGTCGACACGGCAGTGGAAGGTCGATCCGTTGCTGATGATCTGCATGGCGGTCCCGGGGGCGTCGGTCTCAAGGTCTGAAACAGGTTAGCGACCGGCGCGCCACGCGTAATGCGAGTTATCCCCATCGCGGGCGGGCGGCATGCCGCAGATAGCCCGGTCGCGTAGGATAATCCCGCTGTCACATTGCTGCCCCTGAGTCGGTTCAGTGAACTGCCCCGTGGACCGTCGCGCGGGCACATCTCACCAAATCAACGGTCAAGGCGTTCGAAAGCAATGAGATCTGGATTCAGTCCCATCACATTTCCTGCAGCCCTGTTCATTTCCCTTGCTCTCTTTGCCGGCGGTGCGGGTGCGCAGACGCTGCCGTCGACAGCGCCGGCCGACAACGGTGCGGCAACCGCGGCCAAGCCGGAGAAGGACCCCTACGGCCGCGAGACCCCGCAGGGCCTGGTGTCCGGCCTGATGAACGCATTGGCCGCTGCCGACTATGACCGGGCGGTACGCTTCTTTGAGACCGACTCCGTGCAAGGGACGCGCAGCTGGTACTTCGTGTCCGGACCGGCACTGGCGAAACGATTCCAGGAAGTGCTCGATCGCGGTGGCAGCGTTGTCACACCGGCCGAGCTCAGCGGCGACCCCAACGGCGTCGTCAGTGACGGACTCGCCGAGGACATCGAGCGCATCGGCGTGATCAAGACTCCAGACCGCGAAGTCCCGTTGCTGGCCAGGCGCGTCGATCGCGACGGCAAATCGCTTTGGCTGGTGTCCGCTGGCACCCTGAACGAGCTTCCCGCGCTCGAAAGCGCCCTTGCGACTCGTTCTGCACCCTCGCACTGGCTCCACCTGTTGCCGGAGGGACCAACAGTCTGGGGCGCGCCGGTTTCGCATTGGCTGACCCTGGTGCTCCTGGGGTTACTGAGCTTCGGCCTGGCCTGGGCCCTGGTGGGGCTGCGCGAACCAATCGAGCGACTGATCCGACGCGGCGGCACCGAGACCAAACTGTCCCGCTTCCTCGAACAGTCGGCCGGACCAGTGCGCCTGCTGATCGCGGTGATCGTATTCGGTGTCGCGGTCCAGACGGTGGAAGTCTCGGTCATCGCCCGCTACCGGGCGATGTTCGCGGCCCAGATCGTCGGCGGCGTTGCATTCATCTGGTTGCTGTGGCGTTGGTCCGACACCGCTGGTGAAGTCATCCTCGGGCGCATGTCGCGCCGCGGACAGCTTACGGCATTTTCCGCTGTCAGTTTTCTCCAGCGCGCCTTCAAGGTGCTGCTGGTGCTCCTGTTGGTCGCGGGACTGCTGCGCGCTCTCGGCGTCAACGTCACTGCGGGACTCGCGGCCCTCGGTGTCGGCGGTCTCGCCATCGCGCTTGGCGCGCAGAAGACATTCGAAAACCTGATCGGAAGCCTGACGCTGCTCGCGGATCGCCCGGTGCGCATCGGCGACTTCTGCCGGTTCGGCGAAACGCTCGGCACCGTCGAGGAGATCGGCATCCGCTCGACGCGGATCCGCACCCTTGATCGAACCGTCATGACCGTGCCGAATGGCGAGTTTTCTACATTGTACATTGAGAACTATTCGCAGCGAGATCGCTTCTGGTTCCACCCGATCCTGAACCTGCGCTACGAGACCAGCACAGACCAGATGCGCTACGTGCTGCAGGAGTTGCGCGCGATGCTCGTCAGGCATCCGAAAATCGATCCCGACTCGATGCGCGTGCGCCTGATCGGTCTGGCGGCCTATTCACTCGACGTCGAGATTTTCGCGTATGTCTATGCTTGGGATTACGCGAGCTTTCTGGAAATCAAGGAGGAGCTGCTGCTCAATTGCATGGAGATCGTGGAGAAGAGCGGTAGCGGGTTCGCATTTCCCTCGCGTACGCTGTATCTGGGCCGTGACACCGGGCTCGACGCGGAACGCACGCGTGCGGCGGAGGAGGCGGCGCGCAAGGCGCGGGTTGAGCAGGCCTCCTGAACGGATGCAGGCGAGGGGCGCTACGCGTTTGGCACCACGTCCTTGCCGACCGGCCACAGCGAAATGCCGGCGAGCTTCAGGTGCGCCCAGGCAAACGGAATTCCGATCAGTGTTATGGCGAGGGCCAGCGCTGTAATCAGGTGACCGAGCGCCAGCCACCAGCCGGCCAGCACCAGCCATATCAGATTTCCGAAAAAGCCGAGTGGGCCCGAGCCGATGCTGTCCGGCCGATCAACCACCGTGTGGCCAAACGGCAGGAAGGTATAGAGAGCGATGGTGAAGGCCGCGCGGGCCCACGGAATGCCGACAATGGTGATCACCATGATGAGCGAGGCGATCAGCCAGCCGGCCGCCATCCAGAGGCCGCCGAATACGACCCACAAGACGTTCAACAAGAGGCTCGTGGCGGACATTGCGGGACACTGCCAGCTGATGAGGCGCCAATGAGATACGTGACGCCGGCAAGGATTTCAAACCGGCGGGAGGTTCAAGAGCCAATGTCGGCCGGAGTTCGGGATGGGGTGGCCGGGCGGGTGTTGTCCCGCCACCGTGTCGGCGCCTACTTCACCACGACGGTGCCGTGCATTCCCGCCTGGAGATGGCCGGGGATCAGGCAGGCATATTCGAAGGTGCCCGCCTTGGTGAACTTCCAGAGAATCTCGCCGGAATTGTAGGGCGCCAGCGTGATGGCGTTCGGGTCGTCATGCTCCATATGCGGATTCTTCTTCATGTCCGCGGCGTGCTTGCGGTTCTCCTTCACGGTTGCCAGCACAAATTCGTGGTTCTCGATGCCATCGTTGTAGAAGACGAAGCGGATCTGCTCGCCCTTTTTTACAGTGATGCGCGAGGGTTCATAGAACATGCGCTTGCCCTCGTCGCGCATGGATATCTTGACGGTGCGCGCCGGCTTGGCCGGATCCCCCGGCTCGCCGGCGGAGAAATGGCGTTCACCGTGAGCCACGGCCGGCATGGTTGCCGCCGCCAGCAGCGCGACGCCGGAAAGGAGCGAGGCGGCGAGAACATTTACGGCTTTCATATCGGTCTCCGCAATTCTGGCATCCGGATTTCAGTATACATACACATGTCCCGGCGAGAGTTAATGGACCGGCCCGTTCGGCGCGTCACAAGGCCGCCGCGAATGATCGGATCCCGGAATCGACTCGGTCTTGACCCGTCTAGCCGGGCGACAGGGCACGCTGTAAATCATTAATACAATGTCAGACTCCGCTGCTCCGGCACCCGACCCGAACGCGTCTTCCCCCGACCGCCCGACGCTCGCCGCGATTTTCCGCGCCTTCATTGGTGTCTCGCTGTCGGGCTTCGGCGGTGCGCTGCCCTGGGCGCGGCGCATGATCGTCGACAAGCGCCAATGGATGACGGCGGAAGAATTCAACGAGGCCTTTTCGCTCTCGCAGTTCCTGCCAGGTCCCAACACCGTCAACTTCGCCGTCGTGTTCGGCACGCGTTTCGGCGGCGCCGCCGGAGCCGCGCTCGCACTGGTCGGTCTGCTCGGACCGCCCGTCATCATCGTCACGACGCTCGCCGTTCTCTACGGCCGTTACGGCGACCTCGAAACGCTCAACCGCATCCTGGCCGGCATCGCCGCCGCGGCCGCCGGCATGCTGATTGCCATCGCCGCGAAAATGGTTGCGCCACTTTTGCGCAAGGGACTGCACTGGGCGCCGGCGATTGCGCTCGTTGCTTTCGTCTGCGTCGCGCTACTGCAGTATCCGTTGCCGCTGGTCTTCCTGGCGCTGGCGCCGTTCAGTATCGCTTTCGCGTGGTTCCGGGGGTGATGCGATGACGCAGTCGCCGCTGCCCGCACTGGCCGGCTATTTCGGCGCGCTGTCGCTGTTCGCGGTCGGTGGCGCCAATGCCGCGATTCCGGAAATGCATCGCGTCGCGGTCGATGTCATGGGATGGATGACCGACAGCCAGTTCGCCGACATGTTCGCCATCGCGCAGCTGTCGCCGGGGCCCAATGTCATCATCGTCACGCTGATCGGCTACCACGTGGCAGGATTCGCCGGCGCCGGGGTGGCAACGGGCGCCATGATCGCTCCCAGCTGCCTGGTCGCCTATTTCGCCACGCGTACCTGGGACCGCTTCAGGCACGCGCGCTGGCGTATTGCGGTGCAGGCCGGGCTGGTGCCGGTGTCGCTCGGGCTGATCAGCGCCAGCGCCTTCGTGCTGGCACGTGCCGCCGACAACACCATCTATGCCGGGCTGATCACCGCGGCGACGGCGGCGGTCGCTTTTGCCACGCGGATCAATCCGCTGTGGCTGTTCGCGGCCGGCGGAATCCTGGGCCTGAGCGGCTGGCTCTGACCCTCAGGCTGCCCTGCGCACCGACTTTCTTGCCGGATTTTTTGTTCGCCTGGCCGCCTTGCCGGCGATCCTGCGTGCCTCGGCGCAGGTGCAGGTCTGCGCCTTGCGTGGCGGCAGGTCGATCCGCCTGCCATCCGGAAACTCGATGTGGCGATGAACCTGACGGCCCCGCCCTTCGATGACGTACTTGGTTCCATCCGGAAACTGCGCCGGCAAGGGACTGGATGTCGGCATATGGTGCCCTCTCTCCTCGTGCTGTTCGCCCTAAATGCCCAACCCGCGATCCCGTGCGAGGTTTCCCGTGGGTATCGGGTTATGCCCGCTGTCCACCGGTCGGCTTGTGTCCCGGGGACGGTGAGGGGCTACAGGTGGGGGTATTCGGGTAAATCGGGCACGCGGCAGGCCTCGTCGGCACACCGGGAAAGCCAGGAAAAAAGACAGGTCCGGCCGTCGCGGTAGCTTCAGGCCAGCCCGGCCGCGATCAGCGCCAGTCCGGTCACCACGGCGCCCACGAGCAACGTCGGCAGCAGCCAGTCGAGTACGGGCATGACCGCCAGCGGATGCACACGGCCGTCGCGCGGCAGCAGGTACCAGAAGCCGGTGCCGCCGGCGCCGGCGAGGATAAATCCCGACAGAACGGACAACATGAACGAGCCCTCGCTCCAGAGATTGAGGGCCGTTCTAGCCGCACCGCGGCGGCAGCAGCCTTAAGTTCGGCACTGCCGGCGTAAAGGCCGGATAAAATCGGGCGGCAGTTCCGGAGGTTATGCGGCGGCCTGATGGTGCGACGGCGCGGCGTTCGCCCGATACCGCGGGCTGGCGCTCAGCCGACGAGGGCGAGCGTGCCGGCGGCGAGCAGGACCACCTGAACCGAGAAGGCCGTGATGTTGGCATCCCACCGGTCGGCAATCAGCGGCACCGGCGCCTTGAACGGCTGATAGCCGTTGTCGTCGTAGGCGCCGCCGCCGTAGAGCGGCATCGCGGCAAGCGCGGCGAAGAAGGCCACGTAGACGATGGCGCTCATGACGGCGACCAGATACAGCCGCTCCGTGGCGAGCGGGCCCGGCCACCAGATCAGCGCCAGCGCCAGCAGACCGAAGCCGACGTAACTCGAAATCTGCCAGACCACATGGAAACGTGCGTGCGGGGTCCATTTGGGATTGGTGGCGTGGGTCTTGTTGAAGTCGGCGACCACGGTCAGCGCGGCCCAGCCGATGGTGGCGAGCGTGAACAGCACGCGGGCAAGCAGCATGTGATCGAAAGCCATGGCGGATCCCCTTGCGCTGGCGGCAGATGCTAGCAGGTTCCGGATCAGAATGCCCCGGCGGGAGGCGATTTCGAGTCTGGATAAGCGGGTGCCGCGCAGTTGCCGCGGCCGCTAAACTTGCCCATGTTTTCCTGAGTCGCGAGCGAGCCAGAGCCTTCGATGCGCCAGTATCTCGACCTGATGGAACACATTCTCGCCGACGGCGTGGAGAAGCACGACCGCACCGGCACCGGCACGCTGTCGGTGTTCGGCCATCAGATGCGCTTCAGGCTCGGCGACGGCTTCCCGCTGCTCACGACGAAGAAACTGCACCTGAAATCCATCATCTACGAACTGCTCTGGTTCCTCGCCGGCGATACGAATGTCAGGTATCTGAACGAACACGGCGTGCGCATCTGGGACGAATGGGCCGACGAGCGCGGCGATCTCGGTCCCGTCTACGGCCACCAGTGGCGCTCATGGCCGGCACAGGACGGGCGCACGATCGACCAGATCAGCCAGGTCGTCGACATGATCAGGCGCAATCCGGATTCG
>CAZUDR010000168.1:0-7237 GCA_964618715.1 uncultured Undibacter sp.
ACATGGGGCCCAGTACCTTGTCGACGGAGCGCGCATAGCACTCGACCGCGGTCTTCTCCTCCAGGCACCACATGCAGATGTCGAGCGCATGCGTGCCGGAGATCACCATCGGCGAGATGGTCGAGGGATCGTCGGTGCGCTTGTAGTTGTCGATCGCGACCAGCCGGTTCATGAAGGCGCGCGAGGTGACCATGGTGACGTCGCCGAGAGCGCCGGTCCGGCATTTCTCCTTGGCCGCCAGCCAGCGGCGGCGGAAGCGCTGGGTATAGCCGACCACAGCGTCGACCTTGGCATCCTGGATCGCCTTCAGCACGCGCGCGGACTCGTCGAGCCGCGTTGCCAGCGGCTTCTCGATCAGCAGCGGAATGCCGCGCTCGAGCGCGCACATGATGGGATCGACGTGCAGATGCTCGTCGGTGGCGATGATGGCCGCGGTCACCTCCGGCCGCTTGAGCAGTTCGACGTGGCTCTGGGTGACAAAATCGGCATCGACCCTGGGCGCGACCTCGCCGGCGCGGTTCGGATTCTTCTCGGCGAGGCCGATCCACTCGACCGACGGATGGCGCGCGGCCACCTCGCCGCGAAACAGGCCGACACGGCCGCCACCGATGATCGCCAGGCCGATGCCCTTGGACTTTCGCTTCATCAAATCATCCTCCTCAGGGAAACGTTGTCTTACTAGGCCGCATCGGCCGCGGCCTCAATGGCCAGCTTGCGGTTGCGGCGGCCACGCAGGAATCCTTCGATGAACACGAAGGCGATGATGAGAACGAGAGCGTGGCCGACATACTGTTTGGCGAAATAGGCAAGCCCGTTGTTCTCGAACAGCAGCAGCGCGCGGCGCAGATTCTCGTCGGCCAGCGGCGCAAGGATGACGCCGAGCACGACAGGCGCGGTGGGAAACCTGAACATGTAGAACGCGTAGCCGAGGAAGCCGCCGACCACCATGATCCACACGTCAAACATGTTGGTGCGCACCGCATAGGCACCGATGATGCAGATCGGAATGATCAGCGTCATCAGCAGGCCGCGCGGCAGCGAGAACAGCTTCACGCAGGGCTTGATCAGCGCGAGCGCGGCGCCGAACATGAGAAAATTGGCGACGACGAGCAGCGCGTAGATGAACTGGATCAGGCCGGGGTGGTCGACGGCGATGGTCGGGCCGAGCACGACGTTCTTGAGCTGCAGCGCCGCCATCAGTGCCGCGGCGGGCGCGCTGCCGGGAATGCCGAGCGTCAGTGTGGGCAGCATGGAACCGCCGATATTGGCATTGTTGGCCACCTCGGCGCAGACGATGCCCTGGTAGCTGCCCTTGCCCCATTTCGCCCGTTCCTCCGGCTTCGCGCGGCGGCGGCCGACGTCATAGGCGAGGAACGAGGCGATGTTGGCGCCGGCGCCGGGAATGGCGCCGATGACGGTGCCGAGCAGGCCGGAGCGCAGCGCCGCCGGCATGTTCCTGATCAGCAGGCCGACCGAGGGAATGGCGCGGCCGACATTCTCCGGCATCGGCGTGTGCTCGCGTTGCGGCAGCACCTTGAGAATTTCCGCAAGCCCGAACATGCCGATCAGGATGGCGACATAGCTGATGCCGTCATAGAGCGCGGGCACCTCGTAGGTAAAACGCGCCACGCCATGGATGGCGTCGTAGCCGACGAAAGCCACCAGCATGCCGAGCCAGCCGGTGATCCACCCCTTGAGCGGCATGGTGCCCGAGGTCATCGACCCGCAGATGGAAATGCCGATGACCGCCAGCAGGAACATTTCCCACGAGCGGAACTGGAGCGCGATCGCCAGTATGACCGGCATGCACGCCACCAGCAGCAGGATGCCGACCCAGTTGCCCAGAAACGACGCGGTGATCGACAGGCCGAGCGCCTGGCCGCCCTGGCCCTGCTGCGCCAGGGCATGGCCCTCGATCATGGTCGGGACAGCATCCGGCGTGCCGGGAATATTGATCAGCACAGCGGAGATCGCGCCGCCGAAGGTGCTGCCGGTATAGACGCCGAGCATGAAGGCGAGCGCGACGTCCTGCTTCATGCCGATGGACAGCCCGATCAGCAGCATCATCGCCATGGTAGTCGACAGGCCGGGCATGGCGCCCCAGAAGATGCCGAGGCACACGCCGGCGAGTGTGATCAGCACCAGATTGGGCGACAGCGCCTGCAGGAATGCGTCGATCACGGCCGGTTCTCAGGGCAAGGGAGTGATGAAGATCATGCGGAACACGACGGAGAGGAAGGCGATCCACACCACGGCGACGGCGAGGCAGGCCCACAGCGCCGCGCGCCAGTAAAGCTTCAGCAGGCCGGTGATGGCCACCACCGACACCGCCTCGAAGGCGCCGACAACGAAATGCAGCGACCCGATGCGGAAGCCGAAGTGGATCGGGATGGCCTGCATGGCCGCCACATAGACGACGACGATGGCGCCCAGCGTCATCGACCGCGCAAAATCGGCGGGCACCTCGAACCGGTCGAGCGCGCGCGGCATGGCGCGGCGCCGGGTGATCGCGCCGTACCCCAGGATCAGCGCCATGATCAGCAGGCTCGCCGCGGTCAGGAAGGGCAACACGCCGGGTGCCGTGAAGACACCGCCCGGCGACGGCAGCCGCAGGGATTCCACCGCGATCCAGACCGAGATGGCGGCGATGATGGCGGCCGCGACCAGATCCATGATCGGGGTCGCCAGCCCCGCATTGGCGTCTTCCGAGAGGGCCTGGTTCGCGCCCCCGGCCGCTTCGTCGCTGGCCATCACCTCGACCCTGTCCGGTACAAATTCTCAGAAAAGGCTGCGGCGGGCGGGAAACGACCCCCGCCCGCCGGGACCGAAAGGTCAGGCGACCGGCTTGTAGCCTTGCGGCGGCCACCATGCGTCGAAGTCCTTCGGATCGGGCAGCCCGAGCTCCTTGGAGGACTTCACCTTGGCGCCGATCTGTTCCTGGTAGCGGTTGAACAGATAGGCCGTCTGCGCCTCGAGCTGGGCGGCGCGCTTGTCTGCCGCCTCGCCGGTGAGTACCTGCAGCTCGAAGAACTTGCTCTCGGCGACCGCCTTGAAGGCGGACGAGTTGGCCGCCTTGACGAACGCGTCGGTGATCTCCTTTTGCACCTCGACCGGCACCGAGCGGCGCATCATCAGGTTGTAGGTGCCACCGACGGGCAGGATCGGCTTGGTCGCCGGCACCAGGGTGCCGATCGACTTCAGCACCTTGCCGTCCTTGAGCGTGATGTCGCTGGTGCCGCAGTGGAACAGGTTGCGCAGCTTGCCGGCGCGGATGAGCTCGATGTGCTCGTGCACGCCGCCGCCGGCGATCATGGTCTCGCCCTGCAGACCCGCCAGCGTGGCCGGCTTGCCGCCCTTGTAGGGCACGAACTTGACCTCGATGTCGAGCTTGTCAGCGACCTGCATGGCAACCTCGTGCCAGATGCCGCCGGTGCCCGACGTCGAGATGGTGAGCCGGCCGGGGTTGGCCTTGGCAAACTTGACCACGTCGTCGACCGACTTGAGATCGGACTCCTCACGCACCGACCAGCTGGCGAGCGATGCGGCCGCCTGCATGATGGTCCAGTCCTCCCAGACCTTGCTGTCGGTGTGACCCATGACGCGGACGAACTTGTTGAAGTTGGCGGCGCCCAGCAGGGTGTAGCCGTCGGCCGGCTGCTGCAGCACGTAGTTGGTGGCGATGCCGCCGACCGCGCCGGGCTTGTTGACCGCCTCGATGGTCCAGCCCTTCGCGGCCGCCATCTCCTTGGCGATCAGGCGCATGACGGTGTCGGTGCCGCCGCCGGCCGCGTACATGATGACCAGGGTGACCGGCTTGTCGGGCCAGTTGGCAGCACTGGCGGGGCCCGGCCGGATGACCAGGAAGCTCGCTGCACCGGCTGCACCTGCGAGCACGTCGCGACGCCGGATACCGGTCCCGCTTCCATTTCCTTTCGGTTTCGTCATGTGAATCCTCCCGTTGTGGTGCCCCGCGTTTTCTTGTTTCGGCGCGTGATGGCAGCCAAGTTTACGTCAACAATTCATCGGTGAGAAATCGTATTTGCACCCGTTACCGGACACTGGTTGCCCGGACGGCGCACGCATTGAACCACCTGTCAGGACAAGCGGAACAATCATTTGGCAAGGTGAAAAATGGTAACGGAGTCAGGCCGGAATTTCCCGGCTGCACGAAGCCGGTCCGGATACGGTTCCCGATTCGTCACGGCGGGATGCCCGCCTCCCGCCAGACTTCCGCAAACGGGGCGAACACGGCCGGCTCGAATCCGGCCGCCGTGGAAAAACGGCCGATCGAGAAGTTGGGATCGTGAACGACCGCCTGATGTGCTTCGGCCTTCGCCTCCTCGATGCAACCGAGCCGGACCAGCGCTGCCGCGAGAAACGCGTGCGACATTCCGAACTGCGGGTTCGACTGGATTGACCGCCGCGCCGCGTCGCGCGCGTCGGCATATTGCCCGCGCTGGAAATACGAAATCGCCAGCGCATTGTGGGCAAGATAATTGAGCGGATCGAACGGATTGAGCCTGAGCGCGCGCTGCGCCCGCTCGATGGCAACTTCCGCCTTTCCCATCCATGACAAGGCGAGCGCGCTGCAGGACAGCGACAGCGCGTTGGAATTGCTCAGCGCCAGTGCACGATCAAAGAGTTCCAGCGCCGAGACGGGATCACGCTCGTCGATCGCAATGACGAAGCCGGCAATGCCAAGCGCAATGGCGTCATCGCCGCCGCCGGCAATCGCCGCGTGGGCGTGACGCACCGCCGCGATCCGGTCCTCCTCGCGCAATCCCGCGCGGCCATAGCGTGCGTGGTAGCACAGGGCCAGTGGTGCGTGAGCGGCGGCGTAGCCGGGCTCGAGTTCAAGCGCCTTCTCCAGCAGCGGGATGGCCACAGCCGCCCTGTCGGGCATGTGGCTGTAGGCGAACGGCATCGCCTGCAGGACCAGATCATAGGCGTCCAGGCTGTCGGGACGCTTGCGCCGGATCCGCTCAAGCTCCGCCTTTCTCAGGCTCGGCTCGATGGCACCGACGACGCTCATGGCGATTTCGTCCTGCAGCGCAAAGATGTCGTCAAGCTCGCGGTCGTAGCGCTCGACCCGGAGGTGGCCGCCCGTTTCGACGTCGATCAGCTGAACGTTGATGCGGATGCGATTGCCGACCCTGCGCACGCTGCCTTCCAGCAGGTAGCGCACGCCGAGTTCGCGCCCGATTTGCTTGGCGTCGATCGTCCTGCCCTTGTAGACGAAGCTCGAATTGCGCGCGATGACCGGGAGCCAGCTGATGCGTGACAGTCCGGCGATGATGTCTTCCACCATCCCGTCGGCAAAGTAGTCCTGTTCGGGATCGCTGCTCAGGTTCTGGAACGGCAGGACAGCGATCGAGCGGCTCTCAGGGTGTGGCACGCCGCCCGTGTCGTCCGCTTCAGGATCCGGCGTCAGGCCGCTCAGCCGGTAGCCGCGGCCCGGCACAGTGACAATCCAGCTTTCTCCGCTCCTGTCGGCATCGAGCGCCTTGCGCAATCCCGAAACCTGGACCTGCAGCGCGTTCTCCTCGACGATCTGGCCGGGCCAGACACCGGCCATGATCGCGTCCTTGCTGACAAGCCCGCCGCGCGCGGCGCCCAGCAGACAAAGAAGATCAAGTGCGCGGCCGCCAAGACGGACCGGCTTGCCCTCGTTTAACAGCGTGCGTTTGGCGAGATCGAGCCGAAAGGGGCCGAACCTGACTTCATCACCGGCCATGCAAACCGCCAGTAAGGACAGCAAATTCAGAAAATTTCAGCTTCTGCGCCAAGGACCTTAAGCGAGGGCCCGAGTACGGGACTTTGTCCCCCGGACGCGGGCCGGCCGACCCCAGGAAGGAGGACCGCCATGTCGACCGTGACAGCCAGCAAGGGCAAACATTCCGCGCCCGGACAGGGCAACATCTACGCCAAGGCCAACGAGGTCATCGTCAAGATCACCGGTGCGGACACCGGTCAGACCTTCGAAGTCGTCGAGGAGAACTGCAAACCCGGCTTCCAGTCGCGCGCCCACTACCACATCAAGGCCTACGAGACCTTCTACGTGTTTGACGGCAGTGCCGACTTCCAGGTCGGCGACGAGTTCTTCCACGCCACAAAGGGCTCCTGCGTGCACATCCCGCCCGGCGTGCCGCATCAGGTCACCGCACCGGACGGCGTGCGCATGCTCATGATCTACAGTCCGGCCGGCACCGAAGGCATGTTCGCGGACATGCATGCGCTGAGCCAGGAGGAGTTGATGAACGCGGAGCTCACCAGAAAACTCGCACTCAAGCACGACACGGTCATGGTCGAACAAAGCCAGGACGGCCGCGGCAAGGGGACGATCCTCGGCTGAGCAGGAATCCATGCGGGCGGAGCCGAAGATCGCGGCTCCGGCCGCTCAGCGGCGCTTCTGATCGTTGCAGCGCTTCTCGGCCTTGCGGCGACCCCGCCGATCCGTTTCCTTGCGCTGCTCGATGCCGAGCATGCCGTTCACGCCGCCGACCAGCCCGCCCACCACGCCGCCGACGGCCGCGCCAATGATCCCGCCGACCGGGCCGGCGACACAGTTGCCGTCGTCGTAACCCTGCTGGGCGCCGCCGGGGATGCCTTGCGCGTGCGCGGCGACCGGCAGGGCGAGCGCTACGAACAGAATGATGGCGACAGGCAGTTTCATCGAGTCGAATCCGTCCGGTGAACCACCCTCGCTATCACGCCCTGCCGCTCTGCAACAGCCGCTCGTTGTTCTCGATCAGCCGCCCGATGATGAGCTGGAGGACGGCGAAACTGAAAGAGCGATCCTGGAAGTAGAGTTCCTTCGCCTTGCGGTCGGTCAGCTCGAATAGCGTGCAATCGCTGCGGCAGACGATTGTGGCGGTGCGCTTCTGGGCCGGCGCGAAAACGCCGATCTCGCCGACCACCGTACCCGGCTTGAGAGTCTTGTTGAAATCGGTGAGCTCGAGTTCGCCGGCAACCAGATAATAAAGCCGGTCCGCCAGATCGCCCTTGCGCACCAGAACTTCCCCGGCCGCGCGCTTCACCTTGCTCATGTAAGGCACCAGACTCTGCATCGGCAGTTCGGTCCCTGTGATGTTGCGCATGTCGCGAACCAGCCGCTGGAACTGGAACAGGCGATACAAATTCACTGGCAGCAATGTGGCATGCAGAATCAAGACGGGAGTCAGGTCGCCGAAATAGCCGTAGAGAATGAAAAGCACATTGCTCGCCAGCGCCAGCGTCT
>CAZUDR010000169.1:0-7195 GCA_964618715.1 uncultured Undibacter sp.
CGACCTGCCGCGCCATATGAAAGGCGGCCCGGAAAACCCGCTCGGCGCGCGTGCACTTTATCTCGGGGGCACGCTGTATCGCATTCACGGCACCAACGAGCCGTGGAAGATCGGTGGCGCCGTGTCGTCAGGCTGCATCCGTCTGTCCAACGCCGATATTGTCGACCTCTATAATCGGACTCGTCTCGGCGCCAAGGTTATCGTCCGCTAGCGCGCGGGGCTGATCGCCGGCAAAACGTCGCCGAGCCGAATTCGGCTGCACGCC
Organism: uncultured Undibacter sp.; assembly: GCA_964618715.1. Classification (GTDB taxonomy): domain Bacteria; phylum Pseudomonadota; class Alphaproteobacteria; order Rhizobiales; family Xanthobacteraceae; genus Pseudolabrys. The sequence goes on from CAZUDR010000169.1 coordinate 266, forward strand.
TCGTCGTCAATGAATTGCAGGTCGAGCGATTGCAGCTCGTGACGTGTGCGCAATTGCCGACAGCTATCCGGTTTGCGTCGCCGCAACACATCCTTCTCGCAGGCTCTTCAGTTCTGTTGCTGCATTCGTGCATTCCTTGAAATCCCTGTCGATCGCTGTCTAACATCCGATCCGGACCGTTCAGCCGAAGGCAATCCTGGGGGCAACGTGATGGCTGAGACTCGGGCAACAAACGAAAAATCAGGCTGGCTTGCTTGCGGAGGAGCGCTGCTTTCGATCCTTGCCTGCTACGGCACGCTTGCCCTGGTTGCCGTGCTGGCGCTCATGGGAGTTTCGCTCGCTGTCAATGTGCATGTCTGGGCTGCTGCCATTGTTTTTTTCGCGCTTGTCGCGTTGCTCGGCATCGCGCTGTCCTGGCGGTCACACCACCACGCTGGCCCGTTATGCGTCGCGATCCTCGGCACCGTGTTCGTTGTCGTGGCAATGTACGGATCAAGCTTTTTGGACACCCGGCTGGGCATCAGTTCGCGCGCGGTGGAAGCGCTCGGATTTGCCGCGCTGCTGATCGCGGTCATCTGGGACTGGCGATTGAAGCGGCACATCAGGTCGCTGGCATAGGCTGAGCGTGTTTGTCCTCTTCTGGTTACGGCGCATCGTTGGTCAATGACTGGTCGCCACCGCCTTCGTCTCGGTCCGCCAAACTCCGCCGCATGAAGTCGGCGTGAACCCTGGCGATCTCGCCTTCGTAAGGGGCCCAATCAGAAAACGGGATCAGCGGAATGACCTGATCTTGCGCCTGATCGGCCTGTCCGGCGAGGTCTTTCGCAGATTGGCGAAAACGTCTTCATGTTTTTCCATGAAGGTTTTCGTGGCAGCTTTGCGTTCGCTCGATTTGCCACCTCGATATTTCTTTCGCACGACAACGAGGACCGGTTGCGACTTGCTCGTGTCTGGACGCTTCATCGCTTGTCTTCCCTGATTGCGTGTTCATACCTTCGACAAGGAAGAAAAGAGCTGCCGCGCTGCAAAGCCATTCTGCCGGGTGCAGCCGGGGCAAGGGTTGATACCGGATGTCCATGGCCCGAATGCGGCGCTGGCCATTCCCTGCCCCGATCAACGCAGACGGGGTTTTCGGCACACACAGGATCGTCCGGGCCCTGGCACTGCCCGTCGGACGCCCGACAGCTCCGGCCCGGGAGCACGAGCCGGCAGCACACCTGATCGCGGAATGTCGCAATTGCGGTCCGCCATGTCGATTTCGTTACAGACGGTTTCTCGTCGCCAAAGACATAAGAAGCCCTTGGCGAGGAGAGATGATCCATGACCAGCCAGTCTAATGGCGTTAAAAAGAGCGCAGGTTTGCGGCAACGGCTGGAGGCAGGACCTCTGATCTGCGCCGAGGGCTATCTGTTCGAACTGGAACGGCGCGGATACTTGCAGGCCGGCGCGTTCGTGCCGGAAGTCGTGCTGGAATTCCCCGAGGCGGTAGCCGAGCTGCACCGCGAGTTCCTGCGCGCCGGCTCAGACGTAATGGTGGCACTCACGTATTATGCGCACCGCGAGAAGCTGCGCCTGGTCGGCCGAGAGAACGACCTCGAACGCATGAATCGCGAAGCAATACGGCTGGCGTCTGAAGTCGCGGCCGAAGGCGACGCACTGGTTGCCGGCAATATCTGCAATACCAACATCTTTGTGCCCGGTGACGCAGACAGTGCGCGCCAGGTGCGCGCCATTTTCGAGGAGCAGGTCGGCTGGGCGGCCGACGCCGGCGTCGACTTCCTGCTGGCGGAGACAATCTCCTTTCTCGGCGAAGCGGAAATCGCGCTCGACGTCATCCGCCAGTCGGGCCTGCCCAGCGTGATCAACTTCGCCATCCACAAGAACGGCCTGTTGCGTGACGGGGCGACGCCGGCAGAAGCTGCCAGGCGGATCGCTGATCAGGGTGCGGACGTCGTTGGCCTCAACTGCATTCGCGGCCCGGCTACCATCATGCCGCATCTCAAGGCCATTCGCGCTGCAGTCGACATCCATGTTGCAGCGCTGCCGGTTCCATTCCGCACTACCGAACGCGAGCCCACCTTCGAATCGCTCACCGATCCGGGCTGCACCCATCACCTGCCGGCCGGTCGCTCATTTCCGGCGGCGCTCGATCCGTTTACCTGCACGCGCTACGAACTCGCCGACTTTGCGGTTGATGCCTATGCCATGGGCATTCGCTACATCGGCGCCTGCTGCGGTGCCGGGCCCCATCATATTCGCTCCATGGCCGAAGCCCTGGGGCGCCAGCCGCGGGCAAGCCGCTTTTCGCCCGACATGAGCAAGCACTACGCGCTGGGCACAGACCCAAAGCTCAAGCCATCCTACAAGGCATTTGTCCCTGATCTTTGAATCGCACCCATGGACATCCGCCCTTCCAGCGGAGATGATGCCGCAATCGCAACTTGGCTTGAAATGACAGCTTAAATGGGAGTGCTTGACCTCGAATCTCCGCCGGCGCCCGCGACGTTCATCAGACACGAACGACGCGCGCTCAAGGTCGCGGTCGCCCAGATTGAGACCCAGTCCGGCGATATCGACGCCAACCTCAAGAAGCACCTCGATATCATCACGCAGGCGCGCGATGCGGGCGCGGATTGCCTGCTCTTTCCCGAGATGAGTCTTACCGGCCACAATGCCGGCGGCTTTTCGCTAGATCTTGCCATCCAGCAAAACGATCCGCGCATCCGCATGCTGGCCGAGGCCTCGGGCGAGATGTGGACGCTGTTCGGGCTGATCGAGGAAGGCGCTGCCGCCCAGTTCTATAACGCCATATTTGCGGTCAGAGATGGCCAGCTGCCTTTCCTGCACCGCAAGATCAATCTCGCAACCTATGGGAGGCTGGAAGAGGGCAAGCACTTTGCCAGCGGCCGCTATGTCGAGACTTTCCAGCTGTCGACCTTCTGGCGGGCCAGTACACTCATCTGCAACGACGTCTGGAATCCCGCGCTCGTCCATCTCGCGGCGCTGCACGGCGCCACGTTGCTGTTCGTTCCCGCAAGCTCGGCACGCGAGGCGGTCGGCGCCGGTTTTGACAATCCCGGCGGCTGGAACGTTGTGTGCCGGTTCTATGCCAGCATGTACGGCCTGCCGATCCTGTTCACCAACCGGGTCGGGACCGAGCAGGATCTGACATTCTGGGGCGGTTCGCGCATTCTCGATGCGTTCGGCGAAGTGCTGGCCTCGGCCCAGGACGAAGAGGCCTTGCTGTTTGCCGAAATCACCGAAGAAGCGGTGCGCCGCGCGCGCTATCTCCTCCCCACGGTACGCGACTCGAACCTTGGCCTGATCGCCCGCGAGGTCAATCGCTTGCAGGACATCCTGGGCGTGCCGGAAGCCGTGCGTCGCTACTGAGGCGGCAAACCGGCAATCCGCCAGGCCGATCATGTCGTATCTGCGCTACAAGCCGTCGATTTCGCGCGAGAGCGCGGCTCCGGGCCCGTGTTTCTGTTTTTCCAACGTTGTGATCCCACCAGGGAGCCCCGAATGAAGCTTCCCCAGGCGAGCCGTTATGTCGTGATCGGCGCCGGTGTCCATGGCCTATCGACCGCGTGGCATCTTGCCCTTCTGCTGAAGGCGCAGGGGCGCGGCTCGGGCCGGGACATTGTGGTGCTTGACAAGGCAGGCGTCGGCGCCGGCGCCAGCGGCATTGCCTGCGGTGTCGTGCGCAACAACTACTTCCAGCCGGCCATGCGCGAACTGATGGCGCATTCGGTCGCAATCTGGGAAGAAGATACCGCAGGCTACAGCTACCACCCGGTCGGCTACATGCAGATCAGCCCTGAGGTCATGCATGCCGATGTCGCCACCATTTACCGGCAGCAGCAGGCGATCGGCTACGATTCCGAATTCATCGAGGGCGAAGCCGACTGCGCGCGCTACATGAAGGGCCTGTTCGACGACTGGCAGGCCAGGGGCATCACCTCGGTGCTGCATGAAAAGCGCGGCGGTTATGCCAATGCGCCGGCTTCCATGCGCGCGCTCGCTGCCAAGGCCGAATCCGAGGGCGTCAGCATCCGGACCGGAGTGCGCGTGACCGGTTTTGAGTTCGGACACAATTCCGACGCGGTCGCCGCCGTCACCACCGACCAGGGCACGATCGCCTGCGAACAGGTGATCGTGGCGCCCGGACCGTGGGTGCGCGATTTCTGGTCGATGCTCGAACTGCCGACGACAATCTCCGTCAGGGAGCCGGACGGCACCATCCATCACGACGTGCCGATGTGGCATTTCTGGCAGCTCGAGGAAGGTGTGCTCGCCGTGCCGCCGGACACTCTCATGGCCAACGACGGCTCGATGCCGCCCGTCATGCATGTCGACACCGACGCGCCGCTCCATGACGCAGAGGGCGCCGTGGTCACGGATCAGCTCTGGGGCATCTATTACAAGCCGGATTTTCATTTCGACGGCGTGCAGGGCGGCGCCTCGCCCTACAAGGTCGACGAGCCGGCTGACGAGGTGGCCATTGATCCCTACGGCCCGGCCTCGCCCAAATTCATTGCTTCGAAGGATTTCGAACGCATGTGGTGCGCCGCGCTGGCCTTCTGCCACAAGCGCTTCGAGGGCAAGGCCCCGCTCTACAAGCACGAGCCCTCAGGCGGCATCGGTGCCTTCACGCCCGATTCCTTCCCGGTGTTCGACCGTTTCCGCGAGAACGTCTACGTCATTGCCGACTCCAACCACGGCTTCAAGATGATCGGCGTCGGCAAGCTGGTGGCTGAGGAGCTCACCAACGGCAACGGCCGCTCGGCGCTGCTCGAGCCCTTCCGCTTCTCGCGTTACTCCGAAGGCAAGTTGCATCCGGTCTCCCACAGCCCGTTTCCATGGAGTTGAAGTCGAGAACTCCCCGCGCGGGCGTGCGCCGGTCCGACCGTGGCGACGGACGCGCGGTGGACGCACCACGCCCCCTTTGCCAGAATGCCGTTGCGCCGACGGCTGCTGTCGGTGAACGGGACCGGCATCCGCCGGTCGGAACGCGTGCGTCACCTCGGCTTTCTTCTGGTTCCCCAGTTTTCGATGCTGAGCGTCGCCTCGGCGATCGATCCGATGCGCGCCGCCAACCGGGCACTCGGAAAGCCGGCCTATCAATGGACGCTGACCTCGATCGATGGCCTGCCGGTGCGCGCCAGCAACGGCATGGAGATCGTGGTCGGCTGTGCGCTGGCAGCGCTCACGGACTGCGATCTGCTGTTTGTCTGCGCCGGGCTCAACACCAGCCCGCAAGAACTCGACCAGATCCACGCCGAGCTGCGCGCCCGCTCCCGGCATGGCGTGGCGCTGGGTGCCATCAGCACCGGCAGCCAGATCCTTGCCGGCGCCGGACTTCTCGACGGCTATCGCTGCACCATCCATTGGGAGAACCAGGCCTCGTTTGTCGAAGCCTTCCCGCGAGCCATTTGTACCGGTCATTTGTTCGAGATCGACCGCAACCGCTATACCTGCGCCGGCGGAACCGCATCGATCGACCTGATGCTCCAGATCATCCGCGCCGATCATGGTCCGGCCATAGCGGCCGAAACCGCAAATCAGTTCCAGCACGAGCATGCGCGTACCAGCGACGATCGCCAGAAGGCGGGCGTCGAGCGCGATCTGTCGGCCATGCCGGCGAAGCTCAGGACCGCGGTGGCGCTGATGGCCGCCAATCTGGAGGAACCGCTCTCGGCGACCGCGGTCTCGGTTCGCGCCGGCCTGAGTGTCCGCCAGCTCGAACGGCTTTTTCTCAAGCACCTGCGGTGCACGCCGGGGCACTACTACACGATGCTTCGGCTCGAACGCGCGCGCCAGCTCCTGCGGCAGACCAACGCCACAATTCTCGATGTGGCGCTGGCGACCGGATTTACCACCCACTCCTATTTCGCGCATACCTACCGCAACCATTTTGGACGCAGTCCGTCGGAAGAACGCCGCTCGCTTTGATGAGCGCCGTGTTACGCCACCATACGAGGCGAGCCACATGGTCCTCGCACTCCTGAAGCACGGACTGGGGTTCGGGCGATTCGAGCGACAACTGCCGGCGGCGCGTGACCTCAAACCCGGTTACGACGTGGTGATCATCGGCGGCGGCGGCCATGGCCTTGCCACAGCCTATTACCTTGCACGCGACTGGGGCATTACCAGCGTTGCCATTCTCGAGAAGGGCTATCTCGGCGGCGGGAACACCGGCCGAAACACCACCATTATCCGCTCCAACTATCTCACCGCGGAAGGCGTGCGTTTCTACGACGAGTCGCTACGGCTGTTTCGCGATCTGGCGGGTGATCTGGATATCAATTTGATGTATGCCGAGCGTGGGCATCTGACCCTCGCACACACCGATGCGGCCTTGCGCACCTCGCGCTGGCGCGCGGAAGTTAACAAGCATCTCGGCGTCAATTCCGAACTTGTCGGTCGCGACGATATCCGCAAGCTCTGTCCGCAGCTCAATCTTTCCGAAGACGTGCGCTACCCGATCCTCGGGGCGCTCTACCACCCGCCGGGCGCCATCGCCCGTCATGACGCGGTGGCCTGGGGCTATGCGCGCGGCGCCATCGCACGCGGTGCCGAGCTGCATCAGTTGACCGAAGTCACCGGCATCCTGCGCGAGAACGGACGTGCCGTCGGGGTCGAGACCACCCGCGGACAAATTCGGGCCGGCAAGATCATCCAGTGCGTTGCCGGCGCGTCCAGTCTGTTGGCGGAAATGGCCGGCTTCAAGCTGCCGATCCAGACGGTTCCCTTGCAGGCCTGCGTTTCGCAACCGATCAAACCATTCCTCGATCCGATCATCGTGTCGGGCAGCCTGCATGTCTACATTTCACAAAGCGCGCGCGGCGAACTGGTGATGGGTGCCTCGACCGATCCCTACGGCGTCTACCAGAACCGCTCGACGCTCGAATTCAAGGAATCGCTCATGTC
>CAZUDR010000170.1:0-7188 GCA_964618715.1 uncultured Undibacter sp.
GCTCTCCAGCCTCGATCTGGCGGCCTATGTCGAGGGCGAGCTTGAACGAAACCCGCTGCTGGAGCGGGCGACCGACGACAGTGGCCCGCCGGCGGGTGCGGAAGCGTCGGAGCCTGGCGGCGACACAGCGGACGGCGGCGACGGCATCGAGGGCGGCGAGGGCGGCGACGGCGGCGAGGGGTCTGCGGACTGGATCGGCGAGGACCTGGAAACCAGCCGCGGCGCCATGGAACAGTCGCTCGGTACCGAACTCGGCAACGTATTTCCCGACGAGGGTGGCGCACAGCGCCCGCCGGCCGAGGCCCCGCCACCGGCCTACTCGGAATGGGCCGGCGCCGGCTCCGGCGATGCCGGCGAGGACTACAATCTGGAGGCCTTCGTCTCGGCCGAGACCACGCTGGCCGACCATCTCGCCGCCCAGATGGCACTGGCGATCCCGGATCCCGGCCGCCGCATAATCGGCCAGTACCTGATCGACATGGTCGACGAGGCGGGCTACGTCGCCGGCGATCTCGACTCGGTCGCTGAAAAACTTGGCGCGCCGCAAGATGAGGTCGAGGCGGTACTCGACATCCTGCAGACGTTCGATCCCTCCGGTATTTGCGCGCGCAATCTCACCGAGTGCCTTGCCATCCAGTTGAAGGATCGCGACCGCTTCGATCCGGCGATGCAGGCGCTGGTCGCGCATCTCGATCTTCTGGCCAAGCGCGACTTCGGAGCCCTGCGCCGGCTGTGCGGTGTCGGCGACGAGGATCTCGTCGACATGATCGGTGAAATCCGCAATCTCAATCCGAAGCCGGGCACCGCATTCGGCTCGACCCTGGTGCAGCCGATCGTGCCCGACGTATTCGTGCGCGCGGCGCCCGACGGCACGTGGCAGGTGGAGCTGAATTCCGACACGCTGCCGAAAGTGCTTATCAATCAGCGTTATTATGCGCAGGTGTCGAAGGGCACGCGCAGTGACGGCGACAAGAGCTACCTCGCAGAGTGCCTGCAAACCGCGACATGGCTGGTCCGCGCGCTCGACCAGCGCGCCAGGACCATCCTGAAAGTGTCGAGCGAGATCGTGCGCCAGCAGGATGCGTTCTTCACCAGGGGTGTGCAGTACCTGCGTCCGCTGAACCTGAAGACTGTGGCCGACGCCATCGGCATGCACGAATCGACGGTCTCGCGCGTCACGGCCAACAAATACATGGCGACGACACGTGGCATATTCGAACTGAAGTACTTCTTCACGTCATCGATTGCCGCGGCCGATGGCGGTGATGCGCATTCGGCGGAGGCGGTGCGCCATCGCATACGTCAGCTGATCGACAACGAAACGGCTGCAGACGTCCTGTCCGACGATGTGATCGTTGCCCGTCTGCGCACCGCCGGCATCGACATCGCGCGCCGCACGGTGGCGAAGTATCGCGAGGCCATGCGGATTCCGTCATCGGTCCAGCGCCGGCGCGAGAAACAGGCTGCGTTGTCCTGAGGCGTGCGCCTTTCCTGCGCATTGACGTTTGCGATGCGGCACTTAAGCTGAAACCCGTTGGCCGGTGCGATCGATGGCGCGGCTGGCAAGTCACCGCGCCGGCAGGAGGCAGGTCATGCCTTTGCGCGTTTCGGGAAAGAACATCAGTATCGGCAGCGCCTTGCGGCAGCGGATCACCGAGCGGGTGGAAGAGGCGACATCGAAGTATTTTCGGGGCGGTTACTCCGGGCATGCCACGGTCGGCCGCGAGGGATTCGGTTTCCGCACCGATTGTGTCCTGCATCTGGACTCCGGCGCCCTGCTGGAATCCGAAGGGAAGGCCGCCGATCCCTATGACAGCGCCGATCAGGCAGCGGGGCGTATCGAAAAGCGCCTGCGCCGCTACAAACGGCGTCGCAAGGACCACAAGGCCCTGCGGGCCGGCCGGTGAATTGCGAGGATAATTGCCCGATAATTCAGCAAACGGGTTCCCGGGCCGCCCATTGACGGGGCCACGGTCCGCTCTTATGGTCCGCGGCCTTCAACCCCCCTTGCACGTCGGCGTTACCATATCGATCATTGGACATGTCCATGACGCTCACCGATCTCGTCGCGCCGAACGCCATCCTTCCGGCACTGAAGGTTAACAACAAGAAGAAGGCGATACAGGAGCTCGCCGCGCGGGCGGCCGTGCTGACGGCGCAGAGCGAAAAGGCAATTCTGGAAATTCTCCTCCAGCGCGAGAAGCTCGGCTCGACGGCGGTCGGCAATGGCGTCGCGATTCCGCATGGCAAGCTGCCCAAGCTTGGCCGCCTGTTCGGATTGTTTGCCCGGCTGGAACGGCCGGTGGATTTCGAGGCGCTCGACGGCCAGCCGGTTGATCTGGTCTTTCTGCTGCTCGCGCCGGAAGCTGCCGGCGCCGATCACCTGAAAGCGCTGGCGCGGGTGGCGCGACTGTTGCGCGATCCGGAGATCGCCAAGAAGCTGCGTGAGTCAAACGACGCCGACGCACTTTACGCGGTGCTTGCCATGCCGCCGGCCAGCAGCGCTGCGTAGCCAGGTTATTTTCTCGCCAGGGCAGATCAGTAGTCGTCGCCGGGCTTGTCCCGGCAATCCCGGCCAGGCGGGCAGGGTACCTCCCCGGGCGAAATGGCCGGCACAAGGCCGGCCATGACGGAAGGATTTCGCTGAATTGCGTCAGTGCACGCTGACCGGTTCGAGCTCCTGGCTCCATGCGTTGGCCAGCGCCGCCTCGCGCGTGTCGGTCAGCATGATGGGCGTGCCGTCGGCGGCATGCAGCGCGAACAACTCGATACCGGGCGCGATTTCGGGCGCCTGCGGAAACAGGCTGGCAACGTCCTCCGACCGGATCGGCCGCACATAGGCGATTTGTCCGTCGCCCAACTGGGCCAGCGCCTCCTGCGTGATCGCAGGATGGGCGGCATCCGCTTTGGTCGTCTTGTCGTTGGTCATCTTGATGCTCATGGCCCTCGACTCCTTTCATTGAACGCCTGACGCGGTCGAGTCCTGTTTCACAAGTTCGTTATTCGCGATCGTTGATTTCAATCGTTTTCACCACGCGTTCCGGCTGTGGCCGGACCAGGTCGATCGACAGCAGCCCATTCTTCAGGTCCGCACCTGCAACCTCCATGCCATCGGCCAGCACGAAGGTGCGCTGGAACTGGCGCGCGGCGCTACCGCGGTGGAGATAGTGGCGGCCCTTGTCGTCCTGTTGCCGCCCGCGAATGACCAGCTGGCTTTCCTCGACGCTGACGTCGAGCTGGTCGCGGGTGAAGCCGGCAACCGCAAGCGTGATGCGCAGCCGCTCGGGGTGGTCCCCGTCGCGGGCCAGCCGTTCGATATTGTAAGGCGGATAGCCGTCCGCACCCTTGGTGACTCGGTCGAGAACACGCTCGATCTCGTCAAATCCCAGCAGGAACGGGCTGGAGAGGGACGGAACTCGTGACATCGGGTCCTCAAAGTCCTCGTTTGAAGCGACTTTGACGGAGGCCCTTGCGGCACCTCCATGACCGGACCGGCAGGTGCCGTCCGGACCCGTCTAATATGGGCAGCAGGGGTTAAGGGTTCAAGAACACGGTAGAATCCGTCCCGGGCGGGCTAAAAAGGGCCGTCCAGCCACGGGGAGTTCCATGCCATCGCCGCCGCCTCTGCCCGATCTCACGGTCCGCGCGGTGCGCGCGACGCCGGTCGAGGTTCCGCTCAATTTCGTCCTCGGAACCAGTCAGGGAGCCGTGCGCCGGGCTCCGCTGCTCCTCGTGGACGTTGACACCGAGCAGGGCGTCAGTGGCCGCACCTGGCTGTTCTGCTACGTGCGTGCCGCCGCGCCGGCGATCGTCAGCATCCTCGGCGAGGTGGAAGCGCTCACCAGGGGCGAAGCGGTCGAGCCCGTTGCACTCGGCGCCATGCTGGCGCGGCGCTTTGCCCTGATCGGAGTGCAGGGCATCGTGCGCATGGCGCTCGCCGGCTTCGACACCGCCTGCTGGGATGCGCTCGCTACGGCGGCCGGCGTCCCGCTCGTGCGGATGATCGGCGCCGAGGCACGACCGGTGCCCGCCTACAACAGCTGCGGCCTTGGCCTCATGGATGATCCGGGCGCGCTGGCGGACGAGGCGGAAACGCTGCTCGCCATGGGCGGATTTCGCGCGGTCAAGCTTCGCCTCGGCTATCCCACATTGCAGCAGGACATCGCCGCCGTGCATGCGGTGCGCAAGCGCATTGGTGACGATCCGGCACTGATGGTCGATTACAACCAGGCGCTCTCGCTCGAGGATGCACTCGTGCGCGGTCGCGCCCTTGATGCGGAAAACATCTTCTGGCTGGAAGAGCCGATCCGCCATGACGATTACGCGGGCGCCGCGCTGCTGGCGCGCGAACTGAAGACGCCGATCCAGATAGGCGAAAACTTCTCGCTGCCTGCGGCCATGGCGGTGGCGCTGGATGCCGGTGCCGCCGACCTCGTCATGCCCGATCTCGAGCGCATCGGCGGTGTGAGTGGCTGGCGCGAGGCGGCGGATCTGGCGGCGGCACGCGGCGTGCCGATGTCGTCGCATCTCTTTCCCGAGGTCAGCGCGCATCTGCTGGCCGCCACACCGACCTGCCAGTTTCTGGAATATGTCGATTGGGCCAATGTATTGCTGCGGGAGCCGCTGGAGATTGCCGACGGGCATGCGCTGATCCCGGAGCGGCCGGGCAACGGAATGGTCTGGGACGATGGTGCGGTCGCGCGCTACCGCTTCGGGTGAAACGCGTTAATCGTGTCCGGCGCGCAATTCCGCGCTTCGGCATGGTTAACATTAATCATCCCTGTTTGCCTTGTTTGGTCAAAAATCTCCTAACGGACGAGCCGGGCGCATTCGCCTCGTTATGATCGCGTCGTCGAGAACAGTACCGGCGCGGCATCGGGGGAGCGAAAATTGTTGGCGCGTAGCATCGATGAGGTCGATCCGCTCGATCTGACAATTGAAGAAAAGGTATTTCGCGTGGCGAAGCGAATCTGCGTCGTCTTCGCGGTTGCCGCCGTCACGCTCAGCACGCTCGACCTGATGAACATCCGCGTAGTCGAACATGCAGCGGTCTACGTCCACACGAACCGTCACAGCATCGCGGACCTGCCGCAGCTGATCCGCAGCGGCATCAGCGGGATCGCCGTGGCCGCGCCGGCGCCGATGGTGACGGTGCAGATTCCGCGCGACGACATCGAGATCGCCGTGACGCCGGATCCGCTCCCCGCCGCGACGCCAGCTCCCGCCAGGACCGCAACGACCGCCAACGCCGCGGTCGTCGAACTCGCCGCCGCGCGCTACCAGGATGCCGTTGAAGAAGCGATGATTGCGCCGCCGGTGATGCCGCAGGTGAAGGATGTGTTGGCCGCGCCACCGGTTCCGAAAGATGCATTGATCGTGGCGCCGGTGTCACAGCCGGGCACGCCGGTGCAGCTGGCAAGCCTTGGTCCGGCCATTCTGCCACCGGACACGACTCTCGCGCCTCCCATTGAACTGCCGGCAACGCTTGCCGTGCTGCCGCCGCCTGCGCCCGGTGTGCCGCCGCCCTCGCCGGCGCAGCGGCTCAAGCTCGACGGCAAGGAGCGCGAACGCGCCGAACGCTGCCTCGCCAACGCGGTTTATTTCGAGGCGCGCAGCGAGTCATTCCGCGGACAGGTCGCGGTCGCGCAGGTGGTGCTGAACCGGGTGTTCTCGCCGTTCTACCCGAGCGATATCTGCTCGGTGGTCTACCAGAACGCCAACCGGCGTCTGGCCTGCCAGTTCACCTTTGCCTGCGACGGCCAGCGTGATGTGATCACCGAGCGCGGCGCCTGGACGCGTGCGCGACGCGTGGCGCAGAAGACGCTCGACGGTCAGCTCTACGTCACGTCGGTGGGCACGTCGACGCACTATCACGCGGCCTATGTGCGTCCGAACTGGGTGCGCGAGATGCGCAAGATGGTGCGCGAGGGCGTGCACACCTTCTATCGCCCGATCGCGTGGGGCAGCGGGGCCAATCTGCCGGTGTGGACGCGCGCAGCAGCGGCAGCGCGCGAGAACAAGTAATCAGAGCTTCAGTCTGAACAGCTCGATCGCGTTGGTGCGGCCGATCCTGGCGCGGTCGGCCTCGCTGATCTCCGCCTTGTCGAACCAGTCACAGGCCTGACCGACGTCCTCGAACGGCCAGTCGACCGAGAACATCACCCGGTCGGCGCCCATTTCGGCGACCGCATTGACCAGTGACGGTGTGTGGAAGTTGCCCGAGGTGGTGAGATGGAAGTGCTTGCGGAAGTAATGGCCGACGCCATGCGTGGCCGGATATTTGTGCGGCGCCTTCATCCACCCGTTGCGGCCATCCATGCGCCACAGCTGCACCGGTATGCCCTCGCCGAGATGGCCGAGCACGATTTTGAGACGCGGGCATTCGTCGAACAGGCCACTGCCGATCAGGCGGAATGCATGAACCGCGGTTTCGGCCGCGAACGCCCAGGTTGGCCCGAGCAGCCAGGGATGACCTTCGTAGAATCGGCTCCAGCCCGGCAGCGGATTGCGCGGGTGGAGGTAGAACGGAACGTCGAGCTGCTCCACCGTTTTCCAGAACGGCCGGAATTGCGGCTGATCGTAGTAGACCACGTTGTCCGGCGTGCCGGACTGCGAGAAGCCGTTGACCAGCGCGCCGACGAAGCCGAGCTCCTTCACGCAGCGAACCAGCTCCCGCGTGGCGGCCTCCGGATCCTGCATCGGCAGCGCGGCAAATGCCGCGAAACGGTCGGGCCGCTTGCGCACCTGGTCGGCCAGTGCGTCGTTGGCCTGCCGGGCGACCGCAACTGCCTGCCTGGCGTCATGGATGGCCTGAATGGCCGGCGCATTCAGCGACAGGATCATCATCTCGACGCCGTGCTTGTCCATTTCCTTCAGGCGCATGTCCTGCACATCGATCAGACGGGGCCCCAGTTTGTCCCACACATGGGCACCGAATACCTTGGAATCGCCGAGCGTGGGTTCGATGGCGACGTGTTCCTCCAGCGCGATCTTGCCTTGCATATTGGTGATTACTCCCGGATGGCCGCCGCATCATGCAACGGCATGGTGGCGGCTGTCAGCAACTGCACCGCCAACGAAAAGGCCGCCGGATGGGCGGCCTGTCGAACCGTGGCTCGCGAAGCAAGCGAAGGTTGGTGGAGCCAGGGGGAGTCGAACCCCCGACCTCTTGAATGCCATTCAAGCGCT
>CAZUDR010000171.1:0-7152 GCA_964618715.1 uncultured Undibacter sp.
GCACTCGGTGCAAGTCGCGCATTGCAAGCTGATCAAGCCGGCCGAACTGAAGCCAATCAACGGCGAATTCAGGCTGCACTAGGCAGGTGAACCGGAGTCGCGCGTCAGCGCGGCGTTCCGCCAACCCGCTGAATCAGGGCCTCGACCTGCGGCAGCATCTGCCCGACCAGGATTGAATAGCCTTCCGCGTTGAAATGTGCGCCGTCGCGGGCGCGGTACTTGCCGCGCGGAAGTTTCCAATGCGCGTAGAGCGCGTCGTTCGCCCTGGCGATATCGGCGAAATCCATCTTGCCGAGCCCGACCACCAGCACCTCGATTTGCCGGGCACGCAACGCGCGCACCAGCTCGGTTACCCGCGCGCGCACGGTCTTCATCGATGCGCCGCTGCCGAGATCATTGGTGCCGAATTCGAGGATGCAGATCGCGGTGCCGGGATCGATCGCCATGTCGAAACGCTTGAGCGCACCGGCGGCGGTGTCGCCGGGAATGCCGGCGTTCTTCACCGCGACGTCATAGCCCTTGGCGCGCAGACGCTTTTCCAGCTGCGCCGGATAGGCCTGGTCGCGCGGGATCAGCCAGCCGGAGGTCCCGCTGTCACCAAAGGCAACGATGCGGATGGTAGCGGCCGGCGCGGCCGAAGCTGCGAAGACGAGGAGGATGAACGCGAGTACAATTCGTATCATTGCGTCTAGCTCAATACGCCGACGATGGCGCCCATGAGGCAGGTCGCCAGCGTGCCCGATACGATTGTCCTGCCGCCGAGCGAAATGATGTCGTCCCTCCGTTCCGGGCACATGGTGGTGAGTCCGCCGATCATGATGCCGAGTGAACCAAAATTGGCAAATCCGCACATGGCGTAGAGCATGATCAGGCGGGAGCGGTCGTCAAGCGTGCCGGCCGGAAGTTTGGCCATCTCCAGATACGCGATCAGTTCGTTGAGGATCGTCTTGATGCCCATCAGGCCGCCGGCGGTGACCGCCTGGTCCCACGGGATGCCCATCAGCCAGCACACCGGCGCCATGAGGATGCCGAGCGCGTATTGCAGCGTGACGGGCTGTCCGTTGACCGGAGGGACGACGCCCAGAATGGCGTTGACGAGATAGACGAGCGCAACGAACACGATCAGCATGGCGACGATGTTGAGCAGGAGTTCCAGTCCCGCAGTCGTGCCCTTGACGATGGCATCCATGGTCGAGAAGGCGACCGGCTCGGGCTCACCGAGTTTGCCGGCCGTGTGTGCATCTCCCGGTTCGGGGACCATGATCTGCGAGATCATGATCGCGGCCGGCGCACCCATGACCGATGCGATGACGAAATGGGCGGCGGCGTCGGGCACGACAGATCCGAGGATGGTGGCATACAGCACCAGCACGGTGCCGGCGATGCCGGCCATGCCGCCGGTCATCACCATGAACAGTTCGGCACGGGTCAGGCGCGCGAGGTAGGGGCGGATGAACATCGGCGCTTCCACCATGCCGAGGAAGATATTGGCGGCGGTGGACAGGCCGACGGCGCCGCCCACGCCCATGCTGCGCTCGAGCATCCAGGCGAAGCCGCGCACGACGGGCGGCAGGATGCGCCAGTAGAACAGCAGTGTGGTGAGCACGCTGACGACCAGCACGATCGGCAACGCCTGGAAGGCGAGGATGAAACTGTTGGCCGGATTCGTTGCCTCGAAGGGCGGCGCGCTGCCGCCGACATATCCGAATACGAACGAGGTGCCGGCGCGCGTTGCATCTGCAATCGTGCTGACGGCGCTGTTGACCGCACCGAAAGCGGCGCGGACCTGTGGCACCTTGAGCAACAGCAGGGCAATGACGAAGGTGACTGCCAGACCGACCGCGGCATTCTTCCAGTTGACCGCGCCCCGGCGCTCGCTGATGGCCCAGGCGATGGCGACCAGCGCGAGCACGCCAAGCGCCGATTGCAACTGCAGCATGTCGGCAATTCCCCCTCAAACGGCGCGACATCCGGATGACACCCCGACTTGCCAACGCGTCCCCACGCGCGAAAATGCGCGATGACACGCTTCAACGCAACGGGAGGACCGCATGGCCCGAATTCGCTTCGACTTCGGCGCGCTCACGCTGGATGCGGAGCTGCTCGATACGCCGACCGCCAGGGCGATCGCCGACGCGCTGCCGATCTCGTCGGCAGTGATGACATGGGGCGAGGAGGTCTATTTCGACGTGCCGGTCACCGTGAAGCGGGAGAGCGACGCGCGGGCGGTGGTTACTCCGGGCGAGATCGCCTACTGGCCCGACGGGACGGCCATCGCGATCGGCTTCGGCCGCACGCCGATCAGCCAGGGCGACGAGACGCGGCTAGCAAGCCCCTGCAACGTCTGGGCGAAGGCGCTGGGCGACGTGAAGACCTTGGGCAAGGTGAAAGCGGGAACGGAAGTGACGGTGAGCGCGCTTGACTGAATCCTAGTCGGCCGCATCGCGCTCGCGCGATACCAGCCACCAGATCAACGCGCCCACACACGCTACGGTGAGGAGCCAGAGCCAGGCGTGGCCGCGCCCGTTCCACACCTGATCCCCGGTCATGACCAGCAGCGTGGTGATGGGCAGGATGCCGAGACCGGTGGTCCACAGGAAGGTCCACCAGGAGACCGGTGCAAGTCCGGCGGCGTAATTGATCACGTTGAACGAGATCAGCGGCATCAGACGGCTGGCCAGCAGCACGCCGACGCCCTGACGTCTCGTCCAGCGGTCGACGGCGGCACGATGACGCTCGTTCATCAGCGCGTCGATGACGGGATGGCCGAACCAGCGGGCCAGCGCGAAGGCCAGGCTGGCGCCGAGCATGGCGCCCGCCCAGGTGACCACCACGCCCCACACCGGCCCGAACAGCATGCCGTTGGCGAAGGTGACGAACTCGGCAGGAAACGGGATCAGGCTATGGGCAATCATCAGCAGGATGGAGCCGGCCGCAGCCCAGGCGCCCCACGACCTGATCTCGGCCTCGATGCCTTCGGCGGTCGGTGAAAAACCGATCGCGCCGAGCCACCAGAGGACAACGCCGCCGCCGATCACCAGCAGCAGGAGCAGCGCGGCGGCGATCCGGAGAAAACCAAACTGCTTGCGGGCGGACGCGTCGTTCAAGCCCGCCTCCGGACCAGTGCCGCGATCGCCCG
The DNA here is from genome assembly GCA_964618715.1 of uncultured Undibacter sp. Lineage (GTDB taxonomy): Bacteria > Pseudomonadota > Alphaproteobacteria > Rhizobiales > Xanthobacteraceae > Pseudolabrys. Next base: position 3,140 of record CAZUDR010000171.1, read on the forward strand.
CAGACGGATCATCCCCGTCCGACGAACGGCATCTTGTTGGCCATGACGGTCATGAACAGCACGTTGGAGTCGAGCGGCAGGCCTGCCATGTAGACGACCGCATTGCCGACATGCTCGGCGGCCATCCGCGGCTCGATCATCTTGCGCCCGTCCGGCTGCAGCACCCCTTCGCCCTGCACCATACGATCGGTGAGCGGCGATTCTGCGTTGCCGATGTCGATCTGTCCGCAGCAGATGTCGTACTGGCGGCAGTCGAGCGCGGTGGACTTGGTCAGCCCGGTGACGGCGTGCTTGGTCGAGGTATAGGCGACCGAATAGGGCCGCGGCGCGTGGGCGGAAATGGAGCCGTTGTTGATGATGCGGCCGCCGCGCGGATTCTGCGCCTTCATGATCTTGATGGCTTCCTGGGTGCAGAGGAACATGCCGGTCAGATTGGTTGCCACCACCTGCTGCCACTTGTCGAAGTCGAGGTCCTCCAGCGGAACGCCCGGGGCACCGATGCCGGCATTGTTGAACACGATATCGAGGCGCCCGAAGCTCGACTTGACCTTGTCGAACAGGGCGACGATCGACTCGCGTTGGGTCACGTCGGTGGGTACGGCGAGCGCCTGGCTGCCGGCGGCGTTGACCGCGGCGGCTGTCTCGGCGAGCGGCTCCTTGCGGCGTCCGGCGAGCACAAGATTGTAGCCTGCCTTGGCCAGGGCAATCGCCACTGCCTTGCCTACGCCGGTGCCGGCTCCGGTCACCAGGGCAATTTTTGCGGACGCGCTCATCGGCTGTTCCTTCCCCGCTCAGGTTGCTGCGCCCGCCAATAGCACAAAGCAGGTGGCTCGCCAGCAGGGCGCGACCGCCCAGTCCGGCAGCGGGGATTCATGTCCCAGTCCGAAGAAGATGGGTTTGCGCCTAACCGGCCAGTGCTTTGGGCTGGCCCGGAACGGCCGATTGGGCGGCGCGCAGGCGTTCGGTCGTCTCGGCCGCGCTCACCGGCTTGCCGAAGCGGAACCCCTGCATCGAATGCACCCCCGCCGCCCGCAGGAACAGTTGCTGGTCGGCAGTCTCCACGCCTTCCGCAGTAACCTGCATGCCTAGGCCGCGGCCAAGGCTCACCACGGCGTGCACGATGGCGGCAGCATCGGCGGCCTTTTCGATTGAGTGCACGAAGCTGCGGTCGATCTTCAGTTTGTCGAAGGGGAACCGGCGCAGATACAGCAGGCTGGAATAGCCGGTGCCGAAATCGTCCAGAGCTATGCGCACGCCGAGCGATTTCAGCCGCAGCATGGCGGATTCAACGGTACCGGCATTGCCGAGCAGGACGCTTTCGGTGAGTTCGAGTTCGAGCCGGGTCGCCTCAAAGCCGGTCTCGTCCATGATGTGCTCGACAGTCTCAACGAAGCCGACCTGCCGAAACTGGAGCGGCGAGACATTGACGGCCAGGTTGATGCCGGGCCAGCCCCTGCCGTCACGGCAGGCGCGGCGCAGCACCCAGGCGCCGAGCGGGATGATCAGTCCGCTGTGTTCGGCAACAGCGATGAACTCGGTCGGCGGAATTTCGCCGCGCACCGGATGGGTCCAGCGGCACAATGCCTCGACGCCGATCACCTGGTCACCGCTTTTGTTGACGATAGGCTGGTACACCAGCCGGAGCCGGTCGTTCTCGATGGCATCGCGCAGATCGGCTTCCAGGAGTTTCCGGTTGGAGAGTTCCGTGTCCATCTCCTCGTCGTAGATGCAGGCACGGTTGCGGCCCTCGCTCTTGGCCCGGTAAAGCGCGATGTCGGCGTAACGCATGATGTCGGCGGCGCCGGCACAGCTCTTGTCGATCACCGCAATGCCAATGGAGGCGCCGATGATGATGTTCTGGCCGCTGATTGAATAAGGCGCGCAGATCGCATTGATGATACGCTGGGCGACCGACATCATCTTGCTCTGATCATCGCCGACCGACGAGATCACGGCGAACTCATCGCCGCCGAGACGGGCGACCAGATCGTCGCCGCGCAGCGCCTGCGACAGCCGTGACGTGACATTGCGGATCAGTTCGTCGCCGATCGGATGGCCGAGCGTGTCGTTGACGTCCTTGAAGTGGTCGAGGTCGATGTAGAACACGGCCGCTGGCGAAGAGCCGGCACGGACCTCCACTATGACGGCTTCCAGCCGCTCGCCGAAGAAGATGCGGTTGGGCAGTCCGCACAGCGGATCGTGCATGGCCAGGTGGCGCAGGCGCGTCTCACCCGCCGCGATTGCGGCCGCGGTGCGCCGCATGTAGCGCAGCACGAATGCGGCAAGCAGCGCGAAGCCCGCGAGTGCCACCGCAATGAACGGGATGACGTTCTGAACAATCTCCGCCCCGGGCTGCTTGGGCACCCATGCAAAGCGGGCGATCAGTTTGCCGTGCGGGCCGGTAAGCTGAAAGACGTGATTGCCTGAAACCGCCGCTTGCGTGCCAACCTGGCGCAACTGCGCGAGATTGAGTTTCGCGCCAATGTCGGCAAGAAGGTTCTGCCCGATGAACTTGACCGACATCAGGATCGGCGCGGTCGTGTCGAGCGAGGCAGGGATGCCGTCGGCCGGTCCGACCGCGGCGGCCGCAATGATGGCCGGGCGTCCGAAGAATCGTCCGATCATCGCGACCTGCGGATGCGCGCCGCCTTCCGTCAGGCTCGCCGGCGTCAGGCGGATGGCGTCGTACAGGGCCTCGTCGCGCCCACGCATGTAGTCCAGTACCGGCTTGATGTCGGGCAGCACGGCATCGAGCCAGCTCTGGGAAACCACGACCCCCAACGCGCTGGCAAAACGCGGACGATCGGCGCCGTCAAAGATGAAGACGTAGTCGTGATCGAAAAAGCTTTGCAGCCAGCGACCGACACGCTCGCCAACCCAGTTCGGGTTGAATTCAAGGCGGATATGGCGAACGGCAGCTTCCGAGGTCGCAACGCTCTCGACCTCACGCAGCACGTTCTCGCCCTTGTTGCCGAGCGCATGCGAGAACAGCTGCTCCTCGCGCTGCACGGCAACGTCGTCGGCGCGGTCCGCGGACGACAGGACGGCGACGATCACGCAGACGATGGCGACGGCCACGATGACGCCGATCGGGACCACCACGCTGAGCCGTGCGCGATCCCAGGTGTTGTGAGATCGCTCCGCGTCGGATCGCTTGTATGCGAACAAGCTCGACCCCCTTAAGGCATCCTGTCCGTTGAACTTTTCGGGCTGGACGCTAGGGCCAAATGTTTGCAAATCGATTGCATCCGGCAGCGGCGATGGGCCTCCCGCCACGGACAGCGGCAATTCGCGGACTGCCGTTAATTGCCGGTTAAGGCCGACCGCAAACCGGGAGCAAGAAACCCGGACTTATGGGGATGCGCGCCTGATACGCCACCGCTGCGCGAATGTGGTGAAGTGCGCTTAACCTTGCCCGCGATAGGGCGGGCGCGGGATGGCAATATGGGCTGCGCGCAACGCGCCCGACCACCGTTCGCGCAAATCCTGGAAATAGGGTTCGTTGGGCTCGATGCGGTAATTGACCTCGGCGTCGCAGGTATCGCGCCGCGCCACCACGATGTCGATGGGCAGGCCGACCCCGATATTGGAGCGCATGGTGGAATCCATGGAGATCAGCCCGATCTTGAGCGCGTCATAGAGATCGGTGTCAAAGCTGATCGCGCGGTCGAGCACCGGCTTGCCGTACTTGTGCTCGCCGATCTGCAGGTAGGGCGTGTCGGTGGTGCATTCGATGAAATTGCCGGCCGAATAGATCATGAACAGACGCAGGCGGCCGCCCTTGATCTGGCCGCCGAGCAGGAAAGCGACGTCGTGATCCACTTCGGCCGCGGCGAGCGCCTTGCCCTCGGCGTTCTGGACGCTGCGGACCACGCGACCGATGCGTTGCGCGGCTTGAAACATGGTGGGCGCGTTCAGCAGCGTTTCGAATTCACCGGTCTCGTGATTTTGCACGCCTTCGGTGAGTGTCGAGCGCACCGTCTGGCTGAGCGACAGGTTGCCGGCGGAGGCGA
>CAZUDR010000172.1:0-7128 GCA_964618715.1 uncultured Undibacter sp.
ATCGGGGGCGACCGTGAAGGGCGCCATCGAACTGGCCGATACCGGGGTGGTGTCGGCGGACTTTCCCGTCTTTGCCCTCTCGGACGGTGACAAGGCCACGCTGAAGGCGGAGCGGGGCGGCGATGGCGCGCTCGATGTCGTGATGCGCGGCGAGGTCTACGACGGGCGCAACTTCGTCAAGGCGTCGCTGGCCGGGCATGCGCCGCCGGCCAAGCGAAAACAGCCTGATGTTGATCTCGACATCAGGATCGGTGCGGTGGCAGGGCACAACGGGGAAACCCTGCGTGGCCTCAGTCTCAAGATGTCCCGCCGCAACGGCCGCATCCGCGGTTTCGCGATGTCCGCCAAGATCGGCCGCGATACGCCGCTGATCGGTGACATGCGGGTGCGCGCCCGCGACAATCACCAGGTCGTCTATTTCGAGACCGACGACGCCGGCGCCCTGTTCCGTTTCACCGACATGTATCCGCGCATGCACGGCGGACAAATGTGGGTGGCGATGGACCCGCCGACCCAGGATCAGGCGCCTCAGGTCGGCCATCTCTACATCGGCAATTTCGTCGTCCGTGACGAGCCGGCGCTCAATCGCGTGGTGGCAAACTCGCCGGACAACCCGCGTGGCGGTGTGGATTTCACCGAGATGCACGCGGACTTTACGCGCTTTCCCGGCAAGATGGCGGTGCGCGACGGCGTGGTGCGCGGACCGCTCGTCGGCGTCACCGTCGAAGGGCAGATCAACTACATCGAGAACGAGGTGCATTTGCGCGGCACATTCGTTCCGCTCTACGGCCTCAACAACATGTTCGGGCAGATTCCGATCGTCGGCCTGATCCTCGGCGGCGGCAGCAATGAGGGTCTGGTCGGCATCACCTACGAGGCGCGCGGTCCGCCGAGTGCGCCCCGCATCACGGTCAACCCGGTGACCGCCATCGCGCCCGGTTTGCTGCGCAAGTTCATTCCGTCGCCGGGCACGTTCGATCCGAACTTCACGCCGCCGTCGCGGTGAGCGCGGCGCCGTGCGCGCTGGCATGGCGCCCGTGGTATCCGGGTGGGCTGCCCGTATAGGGCCTTGGTCCATCTCGACCACGGGGCGCCGATCCCAATAGAGTTTTTGATGGAGGCCGAGCACCGAACCCGGTGTGCCGGGCAGCCTGTGCGTCGCCGATGCCGCCATTGGCGGCCCACGCGATCATGAAAGACACCTGCAAGGGACCATGCGGATGCACAAGCTGATCTTCGCAATCCTGATCATAACGCTGTTGGGACCGGTGCAATCGCCGGCAATCGCGCAAGGCCAGTCGGCGGCACAGCCAGCCGCTGCACAGGAGTCGCAGGCCGACCAGCTGCTCAAGCCCGAACAACTGGATCAGCTGGTTGCCCCGATCGCGCTCTACCCCGACACGCTCCTTGCCGAGGTGCTCATGGCATCGACCTACCCGCTGGAGCTCGTTGAGGCCGAGCGCTGGGTCGAGAAGAACAAGAATCTCAAGGGCGATCAGCTCAAGGCCGCGGTTGACAAGCAGTCCTGGGACGACAGCGTGAAGTCCCTCGTGGCTACGCCCGACGTGCTTTCAATGATGAGCACCCAGCTTGAGTGGACGCAGAACCTCGGCAACGCGGTGCTTGCCCAGCAGCCCGACGTGATGGACGCCATCCAGCGGCTGCGCGTCAAGGCGGAAGACAACAAGAAGCTGGAGACGACCAAGGAGCAGACGGTCGAAAAGAAGCAGGAGAACGGCCAGCAGGTCATCGTCATCCAGCAGGCATCGCCCGAGACTGTGTATGTTCCCTACTATGAACCGGCCGTCGTTTACGGGCCGTGGCCCTATGCGGCCTATCCGCCGTTCTATTTTCCGCCGCCCGGCTACATCGCCGCCAACATCATCCGCACCGGCATCGCGTTTGGCGCAGGCTATGCCGTCGGCCGCTGGGCCTCGGGCGGATCCTACTGGGGCGGTGGCTTCGGCTGGGGCAACAACAACATCCACATCAACAACTCGACCAACATCAATGTCAATGTGAACAATTGGCAGCACAATCCCGTGCACCGCCATGGCGTGAAATACACGAATGCGAAAGTGAATGCGCGGTTCGGCGACAACAAGATCCAGGCGGGACGCAAGGATCGTCTTGATTTCCGCGGCCGCGGCGGCGAGCAGGTGCTCAAGCCCGACCTCAACCGGCCCAATCTGGGCGACCGGAAGCCTGGCGACCGGCCCAATCTCGGGGACCGTAAACCCGGCGACCGGCCGAAAATCGGAGACCGCAAACCTGGCGACCGCCCGAACGTCGGTGACCGCAAGCCCGGCAAACAGCCGAAGATCGCGGACCGGACTCCTGCCAAACGGCCAACCGGTGATCGCCCGTCCAAGAAGCGTCCGGCTGCCAAACCGGGCAAGGGCGACAGTGCGTTCGGGCATGTCAAGTCCGGCAAGGTGGCCAAGCGGCACAGCGCGCGGGGAAAGGCCAGCATCAACAGGGGCGGCAGAAAACCGCACGCCGGCGGCGGCGGTCGTGCACGGGTGAAAGCGGGCGGTGGCGGCAGACGCGGGGGCGGCGGTGGCCGTCGCGGCGGACGCCGGCGCTGACCGCGCTGCGCGGCAAGAAGACATTTTTCGGATCAGAATTTTAATGAACCATCGGTGACAACCATCATGACCCGGCTCCTCTCACCGTTTGCGGCACTGGTCTCGTGGACCGCCGCAATCGCCCTGTTTGCGCTGACCTCCGCCGCCGGCGCCCAGCAATCGTTCAAGACGCCTGAAGATGCCGCCGCCGCTCTTGCCGGCGCTGCAAAGGATGCCTGGCCGAAAGGCGTGGTGACCGTGCTCGGAGCGGACGGCGTCGATATCGTTTCGTCGGGCGACGCAGTGGCCGACGAATCCGACCGGCAACGATTTCTGGCAGCCTACGACGCCCGGCACCGGATCGAAAAGGAAGGCGACGACAAGGCCGAGATGGTTATCGGCATGGAGGATTATCCGTTTCCGGTTCCGCTTGTCCGCAAGGACGGCAGCTGGCGGTTCGATACGGCCGCCGGACGCGACGAGATCCTGTACCGGCGCGTCGGCCGCAACGAGCTCGACGCGATCCAGTCCTGCCTTGCCTATGTCGATGCCCAGAACGAATATGCCGAGAGGAATCCAGCCGGCACCGGCGTGGCGACCTATGCGCAGCGCATCGTCAGCCGGCCGGGCAAGAAGGACGGGCTCTACTGGCCGACAGCCGAGGGAGAGCAGGCAAGCCCGCTCGGTGCGCTGGTCGCCCGGGCAACCGCGCAAGGCTACGGCGCCAGCGGCGGACGCGCGCCATACCACGGCTACTACTACAAGGTGCTGACGAAGCAGGGACCGTCAGCCCCGGGGGGCGCGCTGGACTATGTGGTCAAGGGCAAGATGATCGGTGGTTTCGCGCTGGTGGCGTGGCCGGCCGAGTACGGGAATTCCGGCGTGATGACGTTTCTCGTCAATCACCGGGGCGACGTCTACCAGAAGGACCTCGGTCCGGAGACCGCCACCGTGGTCCGGAAGATGACGTCGTTCAATCCGGACCAGAGCTGGGAGAAGGCGGACACGGATCTCGCATCGCGATGATCAGGCCGGACGCTGCGCGGCCCGGCAGGCCTCACACCGGCTTGAGCAGCACGTGCCGCTTCTTGCCGAGCGAGAGCTTGATCACGCCTTCGGGAGTCAGGTTGGCGGCGGTCAGCGTCATCTTTTCGTCGCCGACGGTCGAATCATTGACCTTGAGCCCGCCGGCCTTGATCTGCCTGCGCGCGTCACCGTTGGAGGTAACGAGGCGGGCCTTCTCCGCAAAAGCCGTCAGGACGCCAAGGCCCCTGTCGAGATCGCTGCGCGCGATCTCCACCGTCGGCAGCGTTTCGGCAACCGCGCCTTCCTCGAAGGTCCGGCGCGCGGTTTCCGCGGCCTGCCCGGCAGCCGCGCGCCCGTGCACCAGCGCGGTCGCTTCCGTGGCGAGCACCTTCTTGGCCTCGTTGACTTCCTGGCCCTTCAGGGCGGCAAGCCTGGCGATCTCGTCGAGCGGCAGCACGGTGAACAGCCTGAGGAAGCGGGCGACGTCGCCGTCCTCGGTGTTGCGCCAGTATTGCCAGTAGTCATAGGGGCTGACCATCTCGGCGTTGAGCCAGACGGCGCCGGCCGCGGTCTTGCCCATCTTGGCGCCGGACGTGGTCGTGATCAGCGGCGCCGTCAGCGCGAACAGCTGCGCGTTCAGCATGCGGCGGCCAAGGTCGATGCCGCTGACGATGTTGCCCCACTGGTCGGAGCCGCCCATCTGCAGGATGCAGCCGGTGCGCTTGTTGAGCTCGACGAAGTCGTAGGCCTGCAGCACCATGTAGTTGAATTCGAGGAACGAGAGCTCCTGGTGGCGGTCGAGGCGCAGCTTCACCGAGTCGAAGGACAGCATGCGGTTGACCGAGAAGTGGCGGCCGACATCGCGCAGGAAGTCGATGTAGTTGAGGCTGTTCAGCCAGTCGGCATTGTTGGCCATGATGGCGTTGCCGCCGTGTTCCTCGAATTTGAGGAACTTGGCGAAGACGGCGCGGATGCCCTTCAGGTTCTCGTTGATCTGCGCGTCGGTGAGGATGCGGCGGCTCTCGTCCTTGCCGCTGGGATCGCCGACGCGGGTGGTGCCGCCGCCCATCAGCGCGATCGGCCGGTGGCCGGTCTGCTGCATCCAGTAGAGCATCATGATCGGCAGCAGCGAGCCGACGTGGAGCGAGGGCGCCGTGCAGTCGAAGCCGATATAGGCGGTGATGGTGCCGGCCCTCGCCCTGGCGTCGAGGTCCTCCGGCTCCGAGATCTGGTGGATAAAACCGCGCTCGGCCAGAATCTTGAGAAAATCGGACTTGTAGGCGCTCATTTCCGGAATCCCGAGGGCGCCCTCGCGCCGTGGTGGCCGGTGGTGTAACAGGTCCGGCGTCGGATTCAACGCGCATGACCGCGGAAGGCCTGGCCCCGGCGCGCCCGGGCAGGAGCGGGTTTTTCGACCGGATTATGCGCCGGAACGGGCGGGGCGACGGGTGGCCATGGGGGCGGGAGTGGTGCGGGCGATCGGTATGATGAGCGGGACGTCGCTCGACGGCATTGACGTTGCGCTGGTCGAGACCGACGGGGAGCGCATCGCCGCCTTCGGGCCGACCGGCTACCGGCCCTACACGGAGGACGAGCGCGACCTGCTGCGGCGTGCCCTGGCGGACGGGGCGGGCCTGTCGGACCGGACGGCCCGGCCGGGCGTGCTCCCCCCCGCCGAGGCCTTCGTCACCCGGGCCCACGCGGAGGCCATCGAGGCATTTGTCGCCGCCGAGCATATCGACCGGTCCGGCATCGCAGTCGTCGGCTTTCATGGCCAGACAGTGCTGCACCGGCCGTGGGAGGGGCTGACGGTCCAGATCGGTGACGGTGCGACACTGGCGCGGCGGCTCGGGGTGCCCGTGGTGTATGACTTCCGGGCGGCAGACATCGCGGCAGGTGGCCAGGGCGCGCCACTGGTGCCCGCGTTCCATCAGGCGATGGTGCGCGACCTGGCGCGGCCGCATCCGGTCGCCGTGCTCAATGTCGGCGGTGTCGCCAACGTGACCTGGATCGATGGTGGCGATCCCGTTGCCTGCGATACCGGGCCCGGCAATGCGCTGATCGACGACTTCATGCGCGCACGAACCGGCTTGCCGCTGGACCGTGATGGCGACGAGGCGGCGAAGGGCCGGGTCCATGAGGATGTTATCGACCGGGTGCTTGAGGATCCTTTCTTTGAGAGGCCCTTTCCTAAATCGCTTGACCGCAACGCATTTTCGTATGCGAACCTGTCGCTTCCGGATTTCTCGGTGGCGGACGGCGCGGCGACGCTGTCGGCGCTGACCGCGGCCTCGGTGGCGCGTGTCATTCCGCTGCTACCGGCACCGCCGCGCACATGGGTCGTTGCAGGCGGTGGCGCTCACAACCGGTTTCTCATGCGCATGCTGGTGGAGCGGCTGAAACCGGCGAGCGTGGAAACGGCCGACGCCGCCGGCTGGTCGGGCGACGCCCTCGAGGCGCAGGCTTTCGCTTACCTGGCCGTGCGGGCAATGCATGGCCTGCCGCTCACCTTTCCCGCGACCACCGGCGTGGCGCAGCCGTTGTCTGGCGGGGTGCTGGTGGCGCCGCGCGGTTGACCCTCCGCCCCCTCTGGCGCCCGCCTTGATGGCTGTTGTAACGTCCTGCCGGCCCGTTGGGTCAACTATTTAAGATTGCAAGCAGATTCATGCTGACCAAGGACATAGCGCAAGCGCTTTCAGGCCGGCTCGAAGGCGACGGCGCAATCGAGATCGACCGCCTGGTGCATCCTGATCGGGCCGGCCGTCCGACTGACCTGGCACTTGCCATGAGCGGCAGTGCCGTGGCGGCGCTCGCGCGCAGCAATGCGATCGCCGCGGTGGTCAGCGCGGATAATCCCCCGTCTCCCGGACCCCTCAAGGCGCTGATCACAGTCGATGAGCCCCGCATGGCGCTGGCGGCCCTGACCGCACTGTTCGATCCGGGGCCTGCCCACGACGACGGTGTCCACCCGACGGCCGTGATCGCGCCCGACGCCCGGCTCGGCGCCGGCGTGAGCGTGGGGCCCTATGCCGTGGTCGGGCCGCGCAGCCGCGTCGGTCCTGGCACTGTGATCCTGGCCCATGCGACGATCGGCGCAGAAGTCTCGATTGGCGCAAACGGACTGATTCATGCCGGCGTGCGCATTGGCGACCGGGTCGTGATCGGCGACCGGGTGATCATCCACGCCAATGCGGTGATCGGCTCGGACGGCTTCTCTTACGCTCCCGACCTCAATTCGCCGATGGCCTTCGCGCCCGGCGTCAGGGTTACCCGCGTCCATTCGCTTGGTAATGTTGCCATCGAGGACGACGTGGAGATCGGCGCATCCACCACCATCGACCGTTCCACGCTGGAAACCACGCGAATTGGCACCGGCACCAAAATCGACAACCACGTTCACATCGGCCACAATGTCGCCATAGGCGAAAGCTGCATCGTCGCCGGCATGGTGGGCATTTCCGGTAGTGTGAGCATTGGCGACCGAGTTCGTCTCGGCGGTGGCGTGGGTATCGGCGATCACGTGCGAATCGGCGAT
>CAZUDR010000173.1:0-7035 GCA_964618715.1 uncultured Undibacter sp.
ATCCTCGCAGATGGGCCATGTCGGCGCCGCGCGCCGCACCGTCTATTGCACCTCCAAGCACGCCATGGAGGGCTTCACCAAGGCGATGGCGATCGAGCTCGCCCCGCACAATATCCGCGTCAATTCGCTCGGCCCCACGTTCCTGGAGACACCGATGACCCGGCCCTTCTTCGAGAACAAGGCATTCCGCGACGAGGTGCTGGGGAAGATCAAGCTCGGCCGCCTCGGTCAGCTGGAGGAACTCACCGGCGCCATCGTGTTTCTGGCGAGCGACGCCTCGTCGCTGATGACCGGCTCCGCGCTGGTGCTCGACGGCGGCTGGACCGCGGAGTAACGCTGCGGCAGCGCCGCTCTCCGCGCGGGTAGACAATCGGGCAAACGCAGGGGATCCAGGATGTCTGACGACAAGTACCAGGACCGGCAGAATCTCGAAATCTTCTGCTGGCCCGAGCTGATGCAGCGCTTCCTTCCGCTGGTCGAGCTGGTGATGGTTTCGCCCACCAATCTCACCCGTCAGCTCCGCAGCGAGCTGTTCACGATGGCGAGCGTTGCCGGCGGCTGCCAGCACTGCCAGGCGCATGGCGCATACACGCTGCACATGATGGGCGTCGACCCGGACCGGATTCGCGACATCTGGACGTTCGAGCAGGCAACGGAATTCACAGAACCTGAAAAAGCCGCGCTGCGACTGGCGCGCGATGGCGCCGGCGTCCCCAACATGGTCGAGCCGCGGCATTTCGCCGACCTGCGCAAATACTATTCCGAGCGCCAGATCGTCGAAATGCTCGCAGTGATCAGCCTGGCCGGCTGGTACAATCGCTGGAACAATTCCATTGCGACGGTGACGGACCGGGAATCCGTGGACTGGGCGGAGGCCAATCTAAAGTCGGTCGGCTGGGCGTTGGGCAAGCACGCGGGCGCCGTCCATGAGCAGCGGCGCAAACATCCGCGCTCGACCGATCAGGATCGGGTCGAATACTGACGGGCGCCGCGTGCATCCGGGGCAGTGCCGGCAACGGCGCCGCGTCTCCTACCCCAACTTCGGCAGGTCGGCGAAATACTCGGGGTGCTCCTTCTCAACCTGCTGCATGAACTCCGGCCGGAACAGCTTGGGCACATCGAGACGCGGGGCACCGGGAAGCGTGTTGACCAGAATCTCGTCCTCGGCGTTCTCGAATGCCTGCAGCACCTTGGGCGACATGCGCGGATCGAAGTGGATGTTGCGGATCGCCTTCTTGCCGATGGCGACATCCGTGCCGGGCACCCATTTGGCGAAAATCTCCACCGCCTCGTCCGGGTTATGGCGCGTGAAGTGCGACGACTGCGCCAGCCCGGCGGCGATGCTCTTGACCACGCCCGGTTTCGACTCGACCGTCGGCCCGTGCGCGACCGCCACCATCACGTAGGACATGTGCTGGCCGCCGCGGATCACTTCGTACGAATCCGGCACCTGGGTCAGCGCCTGCGTCACATAGGGCTCCCAGGTCACGATGGCGTCGACCTTGCCGTCCTTCAGCGCGGGCGCGAGGCCGAACTGCGACCAGATGTTCTCGATGGTGACATCGTCGTACTTCACCTTGGCGCGGCGCAGCACCATCTTGAAATATTCGTCTGAGGTCTGGCCTTTCGCGAGGCCGACTTTTTTGCCGACCAGATCGCCGATCTTGCCGACATTCACGCCCGTGCCCTTTTTGGTGACGATGGCGAGCGGCGTATCGCATTTGTCGTCGGTGGCGTCGTTCATGATGAGGCCGATCACCTGAAACGGATTGCCGGCATGCACCGCCTTTAGATACGTGGTGGTGCTCATGTCGCCGACCTGCGCCAGGCCGTCGTGCAGCGCATTGACCATGTCGGTGCCGGTGTCGACCACCAGCATTTTGGCATCGACGCCGTGCTTGGCGAAGAAGCCCTTCTCGGCCCCGATGAACATCGGCAGATGGCCGAAATTGTTGGCGATCACCACGTCGAGCTTGGGCAAATCGGCCATGACATTTTCCTCCCCAAAATTTCCGGCGCGGCTTCCGGCGCCTTCACATTCTTGCATTGAAACGCGACAGCACGACGATTGCAATTCGCCGTCGCGGCCCTAGGGCGGCGGTGCCAGCGTCTCCGGATTGACGCAGTTGGGCGGTGTCCCGCCGCCGTGCAGTGCCTCGATATTGTCGACCACGATATTGGCCATCTCCTCGCGCACCTCGACGGTGGCGCTGCCGAGATGCGGGTTGAGCACGACGTTCTTCAGGCGCTTGAGTTCGGGATGCACCTTCGGTTCCTGCTCGAACACGTCGAGGCCGGCGCCGGCGATCTTTTTTGCCTTGAGCGCGCGAACCAGAGCGTTCTCGTCGACGATCGGACCACGCGCCGTGTTGATGATGAAGGCGGTCCGCTTCATCAGGCCGATCTCGCGCGCGCCAACCTGATGCCGGGTTTCGGAATTGAGCGGCGAATGCACGGAAACATAGTCGGATTCACGCAGCAGTTCGTCGAGCGGAACGAATGTCAGGCCGGCCTCGCGCTCTTCCCTCTCCGGCTTGCGGCGCGGCGTCCAGTAGAGCACGCGCATGTCGAAGCCGCGCGCGCGGCGCGCCACCGCCTTGCCGATCAGCCCGCCGCCGCCGATGAGCCCGAGCGTCTTGCCGTGGACACTGGCGCCGAGCAGATGCCGCGACTGGCCGCCGGGAAACTTGCCGGCGCGTACCAGCCGGTCGCCTTCCACCATGCGGCGCGCGGCGGCGAGCATCAGGCCGAAGGTGAGGTCCGCCGTCGCCTCGGTGGTCACCGGCGGGACCACGGTGACGGGAATGCCGCGGGCGGTCGCTTCCCTGACGTCGATATTGGACGGCGAGATCGACTGCGCCGCGATGTGGCGCAGGTTCGGGTTGGCGGCGACCACCGCCTTGTCGATCCTGTCGTGCAGCAGGCAGAACAGGATGTCGGCCTTCTTCACCGCCTGCACCAGCGTGCGGTGGGGAATGATCCGGCTGTCGTCGGGAAAGACTTTCACGGTCCCCATGGCGCGAAGCCGCTTCATCGCGCTGTCGGCGACCGGCTGGGTGACGAAGATGCGCGGCTTGCGGCTCACCGCATCCACCGCACGATGCCGGCGACGCCGTCGACCGCGCACTGCGCGCCGTCGGGAATAGCACGGGTGGCGTCGAGCACGCCGAGCACCATGGGAATGCCGCGCTCGCGGGCAAGCGAGGCCATGTGGGAGGTGGAGCCGCCGCGTTCGGCCACGACGCCGGCCACCCGCGGCAGGATATGGCTGAGCGCCGGCCCTGCGACCCTGGTCACCAGCACGTCGCCGGGTGCCACGCGCGACAGCTCACATTCGCAATTGACCACGATGGCGCGGCCCGACCCCCAGCCGATGCCGGCGGGATGGCCGCGCAGGCCGGGATGCGAGAGCCAGATCTCGTCCGGCACGATCGGCGCCTCGACGTGCAGGGGCCGCGACTGCAGGAGCCTGAAGCCCGCCTCGTCCATCGCCCATTCGATCTCGACCGGACCGCCCGCCAGATCCTCGCACTTGCGCAGCAGACGGCCGAGGGTGACCGCCTGGCCCGGCGTCAGGCACGGTTCGCTGACCATCTCCTTCGGCACCAGTTCGGGGGCGGCGGCACCATGCGTGCAGGACTCGCGATGGTCCTTCCGCCCGGCCTCCACCGTGCGCAGGAAGCCGGTGCGCGACAGCACGATGCGGTCGGGCACCACCTCGCCCTGCGCGATCGCCGAGCCGAGTCCCCAGGTGGCGGAGATCAGCATCTGGCCTTCGGCGGTTTCGCTGAGGGCCCCGCCCGACGCGCGCGCCGACACCAGCGGCTGGACCAGCACGCCCATCGCAGTATCCGCGGGCGACAGGCCGTGATTGTCCATGTAACGCCGCGCCTGCGACGTCCACAACGCCGCCCAGCAGGCACGCACCGCGGTGAGAAACTCGGTCTCGTCGGTGAGGCCGAGAAAGCTTTCGAACTGGCCGGCGAAATTGGCGTCCTTGCGGTCCTCGATCAGCGCCGAGGAACGCACCGCGCCGAGCGGCGCCGCCGCCCGTTGTGCCCGCCATGCAGCAAGCAGCGGTTCGAGAATCTCCGGCGCGATCGGCTGCTGGTAAAGCGCGAGCCGGATCTGCACCGACAACCGGCGCGACGCCGGCACATCGGCCTCGTTGAACCCGCGCACCAGATCGTTGATGCCGAGGTGGCGGATCTGGTGGTGGTAGGCGTCCGCGGTCAGCGCAAAGCCGCCGGGCGTCGGCAGTCCGGAGCGGGTCAGCTGCGCCAGATTGGCCGCTTTCGGACCCACGTTGTCCGGATCGGCGGCCGCCGGGTCGCTGAGCGGGAGGATGAACTCGGTCATCGCAATCGCCTCGTTACTCCACACCTGTCATGGCCGGGCCTGTCCCGACCATCCCGATAAGGGACGCACTGCCCTCCCAGGCGGGATCACCGGGTCACGCCGCTTCGCGGCGGCCCGGTGATGACTGCAAGCTAGCGAACGATGCTATTTCACATGATCGCCGTAGCCCGGGATCGGGTCGACCACGGTGATCTGCTTCACGGGGAAGTTCGACACGATCTCGATGTCGTTCTTGTGCACGATCAGCATTTCCTCGATGCGCACGCCGTAGCGGTAGCGCTTGCCGTGCTGCGTCTCGAGCGCGAAGGTCATGCCCTCCTTGATCTCGATCGGATGATCGAGCGACCAGATGCGCGAGATCACCGGCGGATCGTACTGCGCGAGGCCGAGCCCGTGGCCCCACAGGTTGGCGGCGGCCTGGTCCTCATCCTCGTAGCCCCAGGTCTCCATCGCCGACGGCCACTTCAGCGCGATGTCACGCGTGGTGGCACCGACCTTCACCGCATTGATCGAGTCGTAGAGCCATTCGAGCGCCGTCCCGTAGGTGTCCTTCTGCTCCTGCGTCGGCTCCTTGCCGACACAGTAGGTGCGGTAGTAGCAGGACTTGTAGCCGTTCCAGGTGAGCGCGGCCAAATCCATAAACACGATGTCGCCCGGCTGGATGATGCGGTCGGAGAAGTTGCGCCAGTTCGGCCAGGTGTTGGGGCCGGAGGAGACGATGACGTCCTCGACGTCCTCCATGCCGGGGATGGCGTAGAGATATTCCATCAGGTGCGCGGTGACCTGGTTCTCGGTGATGCCGGGACGCAGGAACTTCATGCACTCCCAGTGCGTGGCGTCGCCGATGGCGCCAACAATGCGGAAGCATTCCTGCTCGTCCACGTTCTTGACGGCACGCGCCTCCATCATGGGCGTCATTCCGTCCACCCAGTTGATGTTGTTCTCCTTGAACACGTTGATCATGTTGATGTCGATGAAGTCGACGCCGAGCTTCTGCCCGGCGACGCCGTTATCCTTCATCGCCTGCAACACCGCCTTGACGAACTTGTTGACCTGCTGGGTCGATGCGGGGCCGGCGGCGCCCTTGATCCAGGCGAACGAGTGACGGACGTTCTCCTTCGGGATCCACGGCGAGTGACGCTCGATCTGGAAGCCGATATCGCCCTGCTCGAACAGCACCGGCCGCCCGTCGCCGCACAGCATGGCGTAGCGCAGGCCCGGCTTCAGCCGGTTCCAGCCCGGCGTCAGCGTGCCGGTGATGTAGCGCACATTCTCGTCGTACATGCAGAGCATGGCGCCGAGGCCGTGCTTCTTCATCATCTCGCGCGCGCGCTCGATGCGGTATTCGCGCAACCGCTCCCAGTTGACACGTTGCTGCCAATCGAGGCCGACCGTGCCGAAATTTGCGGTACCCATGGCGTTCCTCCGACTTGTCGCGCGGCAGGGCGCGGCGCGTGTTGTTGCTTGGTCGGGACTCTAAGCCGGTTGGCAGCGCCAGAAGAAATAATATAATCAGCGCCGGGGCATCAGGTTTTCTAATATCCGAGTATTCAGAGCGTCCATGGCCAATATCCCGCTGCGGCAAATCCGCGCCGTCATCGCCGTGTGCGAGGAAGGCTCATTCACCCGCGCCGCCACGCGCGAAAACGCCACCCAGTCCGGCATCTCCCAGCACGTCGCCGCGGCCGAGCGCACGCTCGGCATCAAGCTGTTCGAGCGTACCGCCGGCGGCGTGATACCGACGCCGGCCGGCCTGCGCTACTACAGGCGCTGCGTGGAAGCGGTGGGCACGCTCGAGCACGCGGCGGAGGAAGCCCGCTCGCTCGGCGGCGGGGTGACCGGCGAACTGCGCATCGGCCTGATGCCCACCTTTACACGCGCGGTTCTGGCGCCGGTTCTGGAGGATTTCGTGCCCAGCTGCCCTGACGTTCGCCTGCACATCGTCGAGGGCTACAGCGGGGCTCTGACCCAGATGGTGCTCGACGACGACCTCGACCTCGCCGTCGTCCCGGCCTTCGAGGGCACCATCGGCCTGAAGTCCCGGCTGCTGGTGCGCGACCGCGAGATGCTGATCTCGGGGCCGCGCCGCGGACTGCAGCCCCTGGCACCGTTGCGGCTCGCCGACATCCAGCCGCTGAAGATTGTGGTCCCCGGACCGGACAACATCCGCCGGCGCAACCTGGAGACCTATTTCCAGAGCCACGGCGTCGAGGTTGATGCCATGCTGGAAATGGACGCGATGATCGCCACGCTGGAGTTCGTCGCCCGCTCCGACTGGGCGACCATCCTGCCCAGCGTGATCTCCGTCAACGACATCGGGCGCGGCGAACTCGTCGTCAACCCGCTCGCCGAGCCGGAAATGCATGCCGAGTTCGTCGTGATCCAGCCGACACGGCGCACGCTGTCGACGCAGGCGCGGCTGTTCCTGCAACGCTTCGAAGAGGAAGTCGCGCATATTCACGACGTGTGGGATGCGGCGATCGCCGGCTCGCGAAGACGGAAGATGTCCGCCTAGTGTGCTGCCGTCCAACCCACAGGCTACGTTGATTGAGAACCACCGATGCATGACTCGCCCCTCGTCTCCACAGACTGGCTCGAAGAGCATCTGGCGGATCCCGACCTTCGCATTATCGAGGTCTGCTCGGACATCCGCCAGGAAGTGGGCATGGCCGAATG
>CAZUDR010000174.1:0-7032 GCA_964618715.1 uncultured Undibacter sp.
GATCGACTTGATCGACTTGAAGCCGTATTTCCAGGGCACCGCCAGCCGCAAGGGAGCTCCGTGCTGCTTGGCCAGCGGATGGCCGTAGGCACCGGTGACGAGAAACGCGAGTTCGTTGGTCGCCTCAGCGATCGTAAGCCCCTCGACATACGGCCACGGAAACCAGGAAACGTGCTGGCCCGGTGCCATTTCCGGGTCCAGGAAGGTTTCCATGCGCACGTATTTGGCCGATCCGAGCGGACGGGCGAAGTCGACAAGCCGCGCGAAGGGAAAGCCGGTCCACGCGATCGCCATGCCCCAGGCCTCGACGCAGCGGTGGCGGTAGGCGCGCTCCTCCAATGTCATCCTGCGGATCAGGTCGTCGATGCCGACTTCCATCGGCTTTTCCACCATGCCGTCGATCTTCACCGTCCACGGCCGGGTCTTCAGGGCCTGCGCCGCCCTGGCGATGCGCTTGGAGGTGCCGAACTCGTAGAAGTTGTTGTAGTTGGCGTTGATCTTTTCGTCGGTGATGGCGCGGTCGAGCTTGTACTTGTCGTTGCGTTTCGCCGGATAAAGCTCGGCGGTCGGATCATCCATCCTGGCGAGGTCGGACACGCGCTGCGCCAGGCCGGTGCGCGGCATCATCGCCAGCGCGCTGGCGCCGCCGACAAGCAGCGTGCGCCGGCTGAAGGCGAGATGCTCCGGCGTGACGAGCCGCTCGGGAATTTCCCAGCCGCGCCGGCGAATGACATTCATGGGCCTGGCCCTCCGCAAATCGCGCTGCAGGATTAGGGCACGGCTTCGCTCAATGGCAAATCACGCTTGCGGGAGGATCTGGCGGATGAAGCATTGCGCGGGCTGCACACTCTCTTTCCCTCTCCCCTTGCGGGAGAGGGTGCCCGAGCGGAGGCGAAGCCGAGCGAGGGCGGGTGAGGGGTCCGAGCGCAATTGTGACGCTGACCCCCTCGCCCGGTTCGGACCTTCGGTCCTCGCCATCCTCTCCCGCAAGGGGAGAGGGTAAAGGCCCTACTCCGCTGCCCGTCGCGCCGCCACGATCTGGTCGGCGGTGCGGCCGGTCAGTTCCTGCATGTGATCGAACTTGAAGGTGAACGATCCCACGCCGGCGGTCGCCGAACGCACCTCGATGATGAGATCGCCGATCTCGCTTTCCGGCATCTGCGCGCGCACCATATCCCATCCCGGCCAGTCCTCGCGTGCGTCGAAGCCGAGGATCTGGCCGCGCCGGCTCGACAGGATGGCGTTCATCTTGGCTGTGGCTTCGTTCGGGCAGACGATCTCCACCTCATGGATCGGCTCGAGCAGCACCGGCTGGCATTGCGGCAGACCTTCCACGATGCCGATCCGGCCGGCCGTGCGGAACGCCATGTCGGAAGAATCCACCGTGTGATAGGAGCCGTCGACCAGCGCCACCGCGATGTCCACGACCGGGAAGCCGAGCGGGCCGTGCTTGAGCGCGTCGATCACGCCCTCCTCCACGGCCGGAATGTAGTTGCGCGGCACCACGCCGCCGGTAATGCGTTCCTCGAAGTGGAATCCGGCACTGCGCGGCTGCGGCTTGATCTCCAGCACCACGTCGCCGAACTGGCCGTGGCCGCCGGACTGTTTCTTGTGCCGGCCGCGGATCGAGGTCGGCTTGCGGATGGTCTCGCGGTAGCCGACGGAAGGCGGCCGGCTGGCGACCGGCACGCCGTAGCGGTCGGCGAGGCGTTCGGTCGCGACCCGCAGGTGCATTTCGCCCTGCCCCCAGATCACGACCTCCTGGTTTTCCGTGTTGTGGTCGACCCTGAGCGAGGGATCTTCTTCGGTCAGCTTGGTGAAGGCCTGGCCCAGTTTGACGTCGTCCTTGCGTTCCTTTGCCTGCACCGCGATACCGAGCACCGGCGGCGCTGACTTCACTTCGATCAACGCCTTGTGCGGCTGCTTGCCGGTGGACAGCGTATCGCCGGTCTTGGCGCCGTCGAGTTTGCCGAGCGCGACCGTTTCGCCGGCATTCGCAGGTCCGCGCTTCTCGAATTGCTGGCCAACCTGCTTGAACACGCCGGAGGCACGGCCCGCCTCTCCTTCCGGCGTATTGAAGGTCGTGCCGTCGGTCGCGGTGCCTGCGAGCAGGCGGGCAACCGACATCTTTCCTCCGTGTGTCGTATGGAACGTCTTCAGCACCAGCGCGACCGTCTCGTTGCCCGCTTCAACCCCGAGACGCTTGACGGTCTCTGCCGCGCCGGGCGCCTCGTGGCGCAGGGCCTTGAGCAGCCGCAGCACGCCGTTCGAGCGGGTCGCCACACCCAGTAGAACGGGACACACTTGGCGGTCGCGCAGTTCCTTCGACAGGTCGTCGAACACCTTGTCACGCGGCGGCTGGATATCCTCGAGCAGCTGCTCCATCAGCTCGTCGTCGTGATCGGCGAGCGTCTCCAGCATGGAGAAGCGCGCTTCCTTCTCCCGATCGAGATCCTCGCCCTTCAGCTCGATGATCTCGGACGGTGCATGTTCCTTGTAGACATAGGCGCGCTCGAGCGCGAGATCGACGAAACCGGAAATGAGATCGCCGTTCCAGATCGGAATTTGCCGCAGCAGCAGCGGCACACGCGAAGCCGGTTGCAGCAGCTTCAGCGTCTCGCGCACGCGCTTGTCGGCCTTGTCGATCTTGTTGAGGAAGAGGAAGTGGGGAATGTTCTGGTCTTCCAGCTCGCGCAGGATCAGTTGCAGCTGCGGCACCTTCTTCTCGTCAGCCTCGCAGACCACCACCGCGGCGTCGACCGCCGGCAGCACGCTGCGCATGTCCTGGATGAATTCGATGGAGCCCGGGCAGTCGATGAAAGTGTAGTCGTCGCCCATGAAACTGGTGGTGGCCACCGAGCACTCGACGCTCATCTTGTGGTGGCGGGCTTCCTTGCTGGAATCACCGACGCTGTTGCCGGCGTCCACGGTACCCTGGCGCTGAACCGCGCCCGTGCGGGCGAGTATGGCCTCGAGAAGTGTGGTCTTGCCGCTTTGGAATGGGCCCACCAGGGCAATGCACCGGGGGCCCTTCGATCCCGAGCCGTTTTGAGCCATACCGTTTCCTCCCTCGCCGGCCGGGGAGTCGGACCTTTTATCCCGGCCCTATGTCGCAATATCGTCTCAGGACCGCGCGGGACTGGCAAGCGAAGAATAAATCAATCCGATCAAAGCAGAGCGAAATGGCCGACGATGGCCCATTACCGGCTTTGCGTCAGCGGCCGGCCATGAACGTCAGATCAACCACGTTGCGCGGGTCAATCTGCTTGCTGATCAGGCCTTGTGCCTTGTACCAGTTCACTTGGCGCTCCACGTCGGCGAAATCCAGCCGGGCCTCCGGGTCCATGTAATAGGCGGCGCCCTCAATCGCGTACCTGGCACGTTCTCCGTCCAGATCAGGATGCACATAGTGTGCGATTTCTGCCGCCGCCCGTTCGGAAATCTCGTCCGATCGGCGCTTGCCGGAGGAATCGTGCCGCAACAGCGCGGCTGCGTAGTCGGCGGCGCCGCGGCGATAGGCGCGCAGAAACTTGCCGACCATGGGGCGCCGGCTCTGCAGCGTCCCGGCCGAGGCGAACAGCGCTCCCAGCTGCTGCGCATCCAGCTCCGAATACCAGCCGAGCAGGCGCGCCTGTCCGGTGAGCAGCATTTCGCGCGCATAAGGTGCCGGCAGGATCGCTGCGTCGGCGCGGTTTGTCGCCACCGCATCCATGACGGCCTTGTACGAGTGCAGCGGCTTCAACGTCACGTTGGCGGCATCAAAGCGATGCAGGCGGGCGATCTGGCCGAGCTGGTAATGATAGTTGGTGCCAAGCTCGGTGACCGCCACGGATCTGGCGACCAGATTGCCGAGGTTGCGCAGCCCCCGTTTGTGGGCCAGATCCGACGCGACGATCTCGTTGCCTTCGTGGCCTTGCTCCTCCCTTACCTGCGCTGCCACCGCCCTGATCTTGCCCTTGCCGGCGAGTTCGAACGCCGTCGCGGTGAAGCTGGCCAGGCCGAAATCGGCGTCGCCTGCGGCCAGCGCCTGCACCGCCGCCTGCGGGTTCGGGTAGGCGCGCATGACGAGGTCGATGCCTTCAGCCTTGAAGTAGCCGCGGGTCGCCGCAAGGAACAGGGCGGCGTTATCGGTCAGCCGCATGGTGGCGACGGTGACGCGCTCGCGCGCGGCGGCGGGCATAATCACGGCGACAAGAAGCAGAATCGGGAGCGCCCGGCGAATCATCCGTCCAGACTAGCCGAGCCCTGCCCGATTCGCCTCACGCGCCGGTGGCGAAGGCCTCAATCTCCCGCATCAGCACTTCCCAGGCGGGGTCGCCCGGCACCGGCACGTGGTTCTCCGACTCCACCGTGACAAATCGTGCGCCGGGAATCCGCGCGGCCAGCAGCCGGCCCTGCTCGAGCGGCGCGACGTGGTCGTGCCGCGCATGGATCACCAGGGTCGGCACCTTGATCTGCGGCAGCAGGTCGACAATGTCGATGTCGTCCGAGGCAACGCGCAGACGCGCTGCCATGTCTCCGGTTGCCGACATCCGTTGCATGTCGGCGAACCAGTCGAGCATCTGTCGCGACGCGTCGGAGAGATAAAGCGAACTGAACGCGCGCATGAAGGCGGAGTCGGGATTGCCCCATCCCTGTTCCATCATGGCGAGCATCGCCTGCGACGTGGCAGCGTCCGCGGTCGAACCGCGCCGGTTGCGGCCCTGCGCGTAGCCGCCGCACAGGATCAGGCGGGACACCCGTTCGGGATGGCGCGCGGCGTAGCTCGCAGCGGTGGCGCCGCCCTGCGACAGCCCGAACAGCGCAAAACGTTCGAGGTTCGCGGCCTCGACCACCGCAGTCAGGTCGCGTTCGAAGGCAGCGAATGAGATGTCTTCCACGTCCCGGTCACTGAGTCCGATGCCGCGGCCGTCGTAGCGCACCAGCCGCACGCACGCAGCCAGCCGCTGCAACATCGGCGACCAGATCGGGCTTTGCCAGTCGTGATCGAGATGGGTGAGCCAGTGACCGGTCTTCACCAGCGCCGGGCCCTCGCCGACGGTGGCCATGGCAAGATTCACGTCGTCGTCGGTGCGGCAGAAGGTGATGTTCTGCGTCAGCGACGCCGGCATTGGTGCAAACTCGCCCATCGGTGCCGGCGCGTCGTCGGTCAGTTCGTTCGCCTCTCCGACGAAACGGAATCCCTTGCGCACGATGGTCTTGATCAGCCGCTGCGCCGAGCCGTCGTCGCCGATGGCGCGGCGCACGGCGTTGATGCGGCTGGCCAGCGCCGATTCCGAGACAATGCGTCCGTTCCACACGCCGGCGATCAGGTCGTCGCGGCTCACCACACGGTCGCGGTTGCGCACGAGAAAGGCCAGCAGATCAAAGACCTGCGGCTCCAGGTCGACCGCCGTCCCGCCCTTGCTGAGTTCGCGCCGGTCGAGGTCGAGCACGCAGTCCTCGAACGCGTAGCGCATGCGGCCGTCCTCCCGCCTAAATGCCTCAGCCCGCAAAATAAAGGCCATCTCAAGGGAATGCCAAGGCGTCCTCAAAGCGGCGGGACGGCGGCATGGGCATGTTTTGCTCATCCGGCCACCGCGGCCGATTCCGAGGAGAAACCGCCATGTCCCTGACCGATATTACCGCGCACAAGCCCGTCTATCGCCGCACCGACGGCTCCATCGATCCCCGGATATTTTACGTTGAGGCGCAGCGCCGGCGTCTTCGCAGAAAACCGCGCCGCCTGGCGATGGCCGGTCACGACGGCGACGATCGCCAACGGCCGGTGCAGGACCGGCTTCACAGCACGCCCGGAGAACCCGTCAATCCGGGCATCAGCGCCGAAGAGGACACTGCAACCGTTCCCGTCCGCCGACTGGCCGACGGGTCGATCGACTACCGGCACTATGACGACTTGTCGCGCCGCCTCCGTGCCGGGCAGAACCGGGCCGTTCTGCGACGGATGGTGACCATGGCAAAGGCGGCCGTGACCCGCTGCGGCATCGCCGCCACCGTTGCGATTGGCAAAGGCCGGCAGGCGCAATCGCCCGCACCTGCTCCGGTTCCGGCGCGACGGGCGGGCAGGAAATTACTTTAGGTTTCCGCAGAAACGCTGGATGCGCCGACCGGCCTCTTCCAGGTCTTCGGTTTTGGTCGCATACGAAATGCGGAACGCCGGCCCCAGGCCGAATGCCGAGCCGTGCACCACTGCCACGCCTTCCGCCTCCAGCAATTCGGTGACGAAGTCCTCGTCGGTGGCAAGCTTTTTTCCCGACGGGGCCGTCCTGCCGATCGTCCCCGCACATGACGGATAGACGTAGAACGCACCTTCGGGCACCGGACACCTGATGCCGTTCGCCTGGTTGAGCATGCCGACAACGAGGTCGCGCCGCTCCTTGAAAATCTTGTTGTGCCTGGCGATGAAATCCTTCGGCCCGGTGAGCGCCTCCACCGCCGCCCACTGCGAGGTCGCGGCCGGATTGGTGGTCGACTGCGACTGGATCATCGCCATCGCCTTGACCAGCGGCTCCGGCCCGCCGGCAAAACCGATGCGCCAGCCGGTCATGCAATAGGCCTTCGAAACGCCGTTGACGGTCAGCGTACGCTCGTAGAGCGACGGCTCCACCTGCGCCGGCGTGGTGAACACAAAATCGTCGTAGACCAGGTGCTCGTACATGTCGTCGGTCATGACATGCACGTGCGGATGCCTGACCAGCACGTCAGTGAGCGCCTTCAGTTCCGCGCGCGTATAGGCCGCACCCGAGGGATTCGACGGCGAGTTCAGCAGGAACCACTTGGTCTTCGGCGTGATCGCCTTTTCCAGCTGCTCCGGCCTGAGCTTGAAGCTGTGCTCCATCGAGCAGACGACCTCCACCGGGGTGCCGCCGGCGAGCAGAACCATGTCGGGGTAACTGACCCAATACGGCGCCGGAATGATCACCTCGTCGCCCGGGTTCAGCGTTGCCATGAAGGCGTTGTAGAGCACCTGCTTGCCGCCGGTGCCGACCGTGATCTGTGACGGTTCATAGTCGAGATTGTTTTCGCGCTTGA
>CAZUDR010000175.1:0-6103 GCA_964618715.1 uncultured Undibacter sp.
TCTTCACTTGGGCGTCAGAGGCGTACTAGGCTTCCCCGATCAGAAATCAGGGGCTGCGCATGGACGCCAAACTCAACGACTACAAGGATCTGAAACTCAAGCTGGACGGAATGGTCCCGCCCGGCAACGGATTCCACCGCAACCTGCTGTGCGACGTGCTCTACGCATCGCTGCCGCGCGACCCCGAGGTCAAGGTGCAGATCTACAATGCGGAGATCGTGCCCGGCGGCTTCACCAACTGGCACTGCCATAACGGTGCGACCTTCTTCGTCGCCCTGCAGGGGCTGTTCGAGGCGCATTTCCAGGAAGGCGTGCTGGTCAAGGCGAAGGCCGGCGATGTCTATTCCGAGCCAATCGCCAAATTTCACCGCGGGCACAACCCGCATGCGGAATTGCCCTATCTGTGCATCGGCGTCTGCCTCACCGCGCCCGACCGCGAGCACGTGACCAATTCGGTCGAGCGGCCGTGGTAGATGTCACGCCGCACCGAGATCAGCGCCGGCGTTCTTGCCTATCGCCGCAAACGGGGCCTTGAGGTCCTGCTGGCCCATCCCGGCGGGCCTTATTGGCGCGGCCGTGATGTGGGCGCCTGGTCTATTCCGAAGGGCATCGTCGAATCCGGCGACCTGCTGGCGTGCGCGCGGCGCGAGTTCAACGAAGAGACGGGCCTGCAGGCGGATGGCGATTTCGTCCCGCTTGCGCCGCTGCGGCAGAAGAGCGGCAAGACGGTGCATGCCTTCGCGCTCGAGGCGGATTTCGACCTGTCCGGCTTTGTGAGCAATTCCTTCGAGATGGAATGGCCGCCACGTTCGGGGAAGACCGAGAAATTCCCCGAGGTCGACCGCGTCGCCTATTTCACGCTGCCCATCGCGAGGCGCAAGATCCTGCCGGGTCAGCGGCCGTTCATCGAAGAGCTGGTACGACTGCTGAAGGATTGACGCCACGCCGCTGCGACCCGTCGCATGCCGCGTTTCGGTAATCGGGAAAAGTCAGCCGCCGCGCACCAGCGGCCAGTCCGGCTCGTTGTGCTGCATGACCCAGGGTTCTTTCAGCGCAGCGTCGCGCCATTCGTGCCAGGCCGGCAGCGCCATGACCGCGTCCATGTAACCGCATGTCGCCTGGCTGACGGGAATGCCGAAACTGAAAAAACGGGCGACCACCGGCGCATACATCGCGTCGGCTGCCGAGAACGCGCCGAACAGGAAGGGACCGCCGGATCCCTGTCCGAAGCGGGCGCGGCAATCCGCCCAGATCGCCTCGATGCGGCGCACGTCCGCCATCACATCATCGCCCTGGGGGCGCGGCCCGGGCGGCAGCCAGAGGTTCATCGGACAGTTTCGCCGCAGCGCCTGGAAGCCGGCATGCATCTCCGCCGATACTGCGCGGGCATGGCTGCGCGCCGACGCGTCCGCCGGCCACAGATGCGCATCGGAAAATCTCTCGGCCAGATGCTCGAGGATGGCGAGCGATTCCCAAATGCGCTCCTCGCCATCGATGAGCACGGGAACCTTGCCTGCCGGCGAATAGCGCAGCACCTGTTCGCGGCTGCCCGGCTCATAGAGCGGGATCACTTTCTCTTCGAAATCGAGCCCCGCCACTTTCATGGCGATCCACGGCCGCAGCGACCAGGACGAATAGTTCTTGTTGCCGAGGATCAGGGTCAGGGACATGAACGCAGAGTATCACGATGCCTTCTTCGGACCGTCCGGCTTGTGCTCGGGCATTTCGACCGGGCCGCCCGCTTTCTTCCACGCACCGAAACCGCCCCCGATATGCGCGACCGGCTTCAGCCCCATGCGCTGCGCCGTCTGCGCGGCAAGCGCCG
Organism: uncultured Undibacter sp.; assembly: GCA_964618715.1. Taxonomy (GTDB): domain Bacteria; phylum Pseudomonadota; class Alphaproteobacteria; order Rhizobiales; family Xanthobacteraceae; genus Pseudolabrys. The sequence continues at coordinate 1,826 of CAZUDR010000175.1, forward strand.
AGCGCAGGCCGCCGCCACAGAAGAAGACGAAGGTCTTGTCCTGGGCAAAGACCGGCTTGTGGTAGGAGCTCTCCGGATCCAGCCAGAACTCAAGCATGCCGCGCGGGCAGTGGAATGCGCCTGGCACCCTGCCCTCGCGTTGCAGTTCGCGAATGTCGCGGATGTCGACCAGCACGGTGTCGTCGCGGCCGACGAGAGAGATCGCAACCTCGACGGGCAACGTCTCGACCTCGCGCTCGGCCGCGTCGACCAGCGTCTTGTATCCGGTGGTGATGGTCTGCGGCATGGGGAGTCTCCTTCCCCCCGCATGCTGACAGAGCGGCAGGCACCGCTCAAGCGGCCCGGACGACGCGCGATCAAAAACACGTCGCCTAATCAGGCCATGCCAATCAGAAGCGCGATCGTGGCAACGACCATGACCGCAAGCGCCGTCGCCACCGCAGTGACGACATTCTCTTCCCAGTGCGGGTTGACGTCGAGTTCCTCGGTCTCGGTGGCGTCCGCCGGACTGGTCGGGACGAGATAGTGAAAGTCGAGTGCCATGGGCCGATCCCCTGCTGTGAGGCATCATCGGGATGGTGCGCAAGCACGCGAACGCTGACGTGACTGGCACGAATCGCCCTACAATGAGCAAAGAATACCGCGGCCGGCCGGACCGAACAATCAAACGTACCGGTGCTTTTCTAGCGCGACGCGTTCGGTCCCGGCAGCAATTCGCTGGTACGCCCGGTGAGCCAGTAGGCAAAAAGACCGAGCCATTCCTGAACGGCATGATCGGCGCTCGAAAGACCGCCGGCAAACCGGCTCGACAGCCGGAGTTTCACACGCGGCAGCGTGTGCCAGTCCACCGGATACGGCTCGACCGGAAATCCGACACGCCGGAAACAGCCGACGGCGCGCGGCATGTGTTCGGCCGAGGTGACCAGCAGCCAGCGCTCACCCGGTTTCGGTTTGACAAGCTCCCTGGTCAAAAGCGCGTTCTGGTAGGTGTTGCGCGCCCGCGTCTCCAGCGTCACGCGATCGCGCGGCACGCCGAAACTGTCGAGCAGCGGGTAGAGGTAGTCTGCCTCGACTCCCTCGTCCTGCAGCAGACTGGCATCGCCACCACTATAGACGATGCGGGCATCCGGATAGTCGCGCGCCAGTTTGGCAATGACGGTCACGCGCTCCGCGCTGCCGTTGAGCTGCGGCGCGCCGCGCTCGCGCGAGATCTCCGGCGCTATGGCACCGCCGAGAACGACGATGCCATCGGGGGCGCCACGCGACGGATCCCAGGCCGGGAACCGGTCATCGAGAGGGTGCAAGAGGAGCTGCCCGACCGGCAGGAAACCGATCGCGAGCAGAAGGACGACGCTGCCGCCTACGAGCCATTTGCCGGGCCGGCGCCACCGCGTGGCCATGAGCGCGAGGCCGACAAGCCCGAGAACGACGAGAAAATTCGACGGCAGCAGGAGAAAGGCAACGGTCTTGGAGAGGATGAAAAACATCAACGCGCCTTCTTCCACGCCTCGTACCGCTTCTTGTTCTCCTCATTCGGCGGATAAAGGCCGGGCAGTTGCGCGCCCTTCTCCACCTCCTGCACCAGCCACGTTTCCATCAGCTCGTGCTCGGCGCCCTCGTGGGCGACGAAGTCGACCAGCGCCGCCGGGATGACCACCGCACCGTCGTCGTCGGCGACGATGACATCGTCGGGAAAGATGGCGCAGCCGCCGCAACCGATCGGCTCGTTCCAGCCGACGAAGGTCAACTGATTGACCGAGGCTGGCGCGGCGACGCCGGCGCACCAGACCGGCAGGCTCGTACCGAGCACGCCGTGCTTGTCGCGCATGACGCCGTCGGTGACGAGCGCGGTGACACCGCGCCGGACCATGCGCATGCACAGGATGTCACCGAAGATGCCGGCCCCGGTAACGCCCATGGCGTCGGCAACAACCACGCAACCCTCCGGCATTGCCTCGATGGCCGCGCGGGTTGATATCGGCTTCGACCAGCTTTCCGGTGTCGCCAGGTCCTCGCGCACCGGCACGAAGCGGAGGGTGAAGGCCTTCCCTACCACGCGTTTGCCGCTGAAACCGAACGGCATGGCGCCGCCCATCCACGAGCGACGGATGCCCTTTTTCAGGAGGATTGTCGTGATGGTACCGGTGGTGACGGACTTCAGGACATCGAGAGCGGCGGACATGGAGCTTCCCCGGGCGCAGCAACGCGCATGACAGTGTTACGGACACATCAATCTAGGCTACCGTAACGGCTTGGGGAACCAGTCGGGAGGGTCGCGATGGACTATGTGCAAATGATCGGCTTTCTCGCCGCCGGTCTTGTGATCCTGACGCTATCGATGCGCACCATGGTTCCGCTGCGCATCATCGGCATGAGCAGCAACGTCGTCTTTATTGCCTATGGCCTACTGTTCGGCAGCTATCCGACCGTCGTGCTGCATTGCATCCTCTTCCCGCTCAATATCTTTCGGCTGCACGAGATGCTGACGCTCATCAAACAGGTCAAGGCGGCCAGCCAGGGCGACCTGTCGATGGACTGGCTCATGCCGTTCATGAACAAGCGGGCCGTGTCAGCCGGCGACATCCTGTTTAAAAAAGGCGATGAAGCAACTCATATGTTCTACGTTGTCAACGGACGGCTGCGATTACAGGAAATCGATATCGACGTGACACCCGGCATGCTGGTTGGCGAGCTTGGCATGCTCGCGCCATCGCGCAAACGCACGCAGACACTCGTGTGCACCGAAAGCGGGCAATTGATGCAGATCAGTTACAGCAAGGTCGAGGAGCTTTACTTCCAGAATCCGAAATTCGGATTCTATTTCCTCCATCTGTCAACGGGCCGGTTGTTTGAAAACATCGACAGGCTCGAGCGTCGGCTGGCAGAACGTGACAGCAATGTCTCCGGCATGTCGGCCGCCGTCGCCACCTGAGGGGCTGGCCGCGCTGGCCGCTACCGCAGCGGCATGCTAACTGGGGGCGAAGACTACCAGGGAAGCCGGGACAATGGGCAGCACCGACCACGGAATGATCGCTGTCGACAAGATGGGCGCCAAGGTGCTCTTTCTCGATCCTGACAGTTTCGCCATCCGCAAGGTAATCGACGGTTTCCAGCGAACAGTGCACGAATTGCTGATCGTACCGGAGACCGGGCTCGGCTACGTGCCCATCTTTGGTGACGGTATCCATGGCCGCAATCCCAATCCGGGCCATACGCTGTGCATCTTCGATCTTGCAAGGCAGGAGCATGTCGGCGACATCGACCTGCGGCCCCTCATCGCGCCGCATACGCTCAGGCTCGGCCCCGACGGGCACATCTACATCACCTGCGAGAACAGCGCGGTGATCGCGATCATCGACCGCAAAACGCACACGGTGATCGGTACAATTGAATCCGGTTCCAGCAACGCGCACCGTCTGGTCGTTTCACCTGATGGCAAGCGCATCTATACGGAGAACGAGGAAGACGGCGCCGTGTCGGTGCTCGACCTGACGAACCGCAAGTTCCTCGGCACGATCAAGACGCCGCAGGCGCTGGCGGGCATCGCCATCTCCGGCGACAGCAAGACCGTCGTGGTGGTGTCCGACGAGGAGCCGGTGCTGTTCCTGGTCGATACGGAGCGCGAAACGGTGCGGGAAACATTGCCGCTCGACGGCGTGGACAAGCCCGCCCAGATCGCGCGCTACAGCCCGGACTGGAAGACGCTGGCGGTCACCAGCCTGAACAGCGACACCGTAAGCGTGATGTCGTCGTCCTTCGGTGAGCAGACCGCGATCAAAATCGGCAGTCAGCCGATGGACATGGTCTACCGGGGCGACGAACTGTTCGTCGCCTGCCAGGGCGACGGCTCGGTGCACGTGGTGGATATTCCGGGCCGCACATGGAAGACGAGCTTCCAGGCCGGCACCGGCTGCGAGTCGCTCGGATTTTACTAGGTCGCGAAGCGGTCCTGGCCGCTCAGTCCCAGTCGGGCGACCACGTCCAGTCGACGATGCGGCCCTGGCGGCGGCCGAGCGAGCGGATCTCCTCCATTTCGGCATCCGACAGCGCAAAATCGAACAGCGCGAAATTTTCCTCCAGCCGCTCGATCCTGCTGGTGCGCGGGATCACCACAATGCCCTGCTGCACCAGAAAGCGCAGGCTCACCTGCGCGGCGGACTTGCCATGCGCCTTGCCGATCCGCTCCAGCACCTCGTCGCCCTTGGTACCGCCGCGGGCGGTCGGGCTGTAGGCAACCACCGCCATCTGGTGCCGCCTGCAGGCGGCGATCACCTTGTC
>CAZUDR010000175.1:6113-6974 GCA_964618715.1 uncultured Undibacter sp.
TGGTTGAGGTAGGGATGACATTCGATCTGGTTGCAGACGACCGGCTCGGGCGACACCCTGTTGGCCTCATCGAGCAGGGCCGCGGTGAAGTTTGAGACGCCGATGGCCCGCGTGTAGCCCTCCTGCTTCATCCTGGCCATGGCGCCGAGCGTCTCGGACAAGGGGACCCGCGGGTTGGGCCAGTGGATCAGCAGCAGGTCGATGACGTCGAGACGCAGCCGCGCGAGGCTTTCCTTGACCGAGCGCTCGAGGTCGTGGGGCGCGAGCAAGGTCGGTTGCACCTTGGTGACGACGACCACCTCGTCGCGCTTGCCGGAATTGCGCACGCCCTCCCCGACCTCGCGCTCGTTGTCGTACATTTGCGCGGTGTCGACGTGGCGATAGCCGATGCGGATTGCCTGCTCCGTCAGCCGCGCGCAGTCACGCCCGCGCAGCGACCATGTGCCGAGACCGACAATCGGAATTTTAAACCCTTTGGCCTCGACTACCTGCATCACCTGCCCCCAAGCACCATCCGTGTCGTTGGCGTCGTCAAGTTACCCGGGCAGCAGCAAGGCCCGCGGCGCACGGCCTCCTTCCATCCATTGCACTGCCCAACAATGAATCAAGGGGTATCCCATTGCGGCGCGTGCGGCGGATTGACCACACGCATGTTGGTGGCATTGAGTGCCTTCAGTTCCTTCATTTCGGCATCGGACAGCTGAAAGTCGAACACGTCGAGGTTCTGCTTCAGGTGGTCGGGCGTTGCGGTGCGCGGAATGGCGCAGATACCCATCTGCACCAGGTAGCGCAGGCTGACCTGCGCCGAGGACTTGCCGTGCGCCTTGCCGATGCGCTCGAGCACCTCGGCCCCCGGCACCT
>CAZUDR010000176.1:0-6945 GCA_964618715.1 uncultured Undibacter sp.
AACACGCGCATCTTGGCAATCGCCGTTTCAAACACAGCCAAAAGGAGCGCGAGCCCCGCAAGCTTCACCACATAAGCACTGATGGCGATCGCCAGCGCTTGCGGACCGAACTCGGCCGTGACCAGTCCCCAGGGCAGGAACAGGCAAGCAATCAACGAAAGATAAAGAAGCAGCTTCAGCTCGGAGGCGAGATCGATCAGCGCCAGATGGCGTCCGGAATATTCCAGCACCATCGCTTCGTGCACCATTGTGAGCTCCAGGTGCGTGGCCGGGTTGTCGACCGGAATGCGCGCGTTCTCGGCGATCGCCACCATGATCAGGGCGATCAGCGCCAGCCCCAGCGACACGCGCAGGCCGACGTCCGACGACAGCATAAAGCCCGCCATGGTTGAAAGCTGCGTCGAGCCCGCGACCAGCGCCAGCGTGAACACGATCATCAGCATGGCGGGCTCGGCGAGCGAGGCGATCATCACCTCGCGGCTCGAGCCGATGCCGCCGAATGACGTGCCGACGTCGAGCCCGGCGAGCGCCTGGAAGAACCGCGCGCTGCCGAGCAGCGCGATGATGGCGATGAGGTCCGCGGTCCAGGAGAAATAAAGCCCGCTGCGAAAGGTGGGCACCAGCGTGGCCGCGACCCAGGTGGCGGCAAAGACGATGTAGGGAACGACGCGGAACAGCCAGGAGGCGCTGTCTGCCAGCACCACCTCCTTGCGCATCAGCCGCCAGATATCGCGATAGGGCTGCAACAGCGGCGGACCCTGCCGTCGCTGCAGCCGCGCCTTCATCTTGCGCACGAAGCCGGTGAGCAGCGGGCTGAGCAGCAGCACCAGCAGCATCTGTGCGCCCTGGAAGGCGAATTCGCGCACTATTGCCATATCGCCAGTACCAGGAGCAGCAGCACCAGCGCCCCGAACACCAATGACAGGTAACGGCGGATGGTGAGGAATTGCAGGACGTTGAGACGGTCGGCGCCGAAGCCGATGAGGCGCGCGACCGGCGCGTAGGCGTAATCCCAGATGAGATCGCGGATATCGACCGTCAGCCGCGCCGGCGCCAGCGACCCGGGCGTCGGCATCTCGCCGACTTCGCGCGCGCGGAACACCAGCGTGCCGTAAACACGGCGGATCGGCTGGGCGAAACTCGACGCCGTGTACTGCGTCGCGGGGCTGGGATCAGGATAGCCGCAATCCCAAGCCGGCCCGCGCCGCAACCGGTCGGAGGCCAGCCGATGGATGACGAAGGCGCCGAGCCCGCCGGAGATTGCGATGAACACGAACACCAGGAGCCCGTTATAGGAGCTGCGGCTTTCAGCGATCGGCACGATGGTAAGCCATGCAAGCCCCGACTGGTGCGGCATGCTGGCCCCGACCAGCGTTTGGGAAACCGGCGCCAGGGCATCGAGGAAAATGCCCGGCAGCACGCCGGCTACAAGGCAGAGCGCCGCCAGCAGGAACATGGCGGCGAGCGACTCGGTATCGGTCTCTTTCGCCTGCGCGGCTGCCGGTGTGCGCGGGCGACCGAGGAAGCTGACGCCGAAGGCCTTGACGAAGCAGGCCGCGGCCAGGGCCGCCGACAATGCCAAGAGCGCCCCCACCGCCGGCACCAGCAGCTTGAGGCCCCAGGATTCCAAATGCGGGCTGAGCAAGATGGCCTGGAACGTCAGCCACTCCGAGACGAAGCCGTTGAGCGGCGGCAGCGCCGAAATCGCCACGCAGCCGATCAGGAACACGAACGCCGTCTGCGGCATGCGGTGGATGAGACCGCCGAGATGCTCCATGTCGCGCTCGCCGGTGGCGTTGAGCACGGCGCCGGCACCGAAGAACAGCAGGCTCTTGAAGACGGAATGGTTGAACACGTGGAACAGACCAGCTGTGAGCGCCAGCGCCGCCGCCAGCGCCATGCCCTCGGCCTTGAAGGCGAGCGCCAAGCCCAGGCCGATATAGACGATGCCGATGTTTTCCACCGTGTGATAGGCGAGCAGCCGCTTGAGGTCGTGCTGCATTAGCGCATAGAGCACGCCCATCACGGTGGTGATGCCGCCGACCGCGAGCACCACCAGGCTCCACCACCAGGCCGGCTGACCGATCAGGTCGAACACGATGCGGATGAAGCCGTAGATCGCGACCTTGGTCATCACGCCGCTCATCAGCGCCGAGACGTGGCTGGGCGCCGCGGGGTGCGCGAGCGGCAGCCAGCCGTGCAGCGGCACCACGCCGGATTTCGAGCCGGCACCGAGCATGGCAAGGATCAACACAACGGCGGCCAGCCACGCGGACGGTTGCGATGCGCGGATCGCAGTGAACGCATAGTTGCCGTCCGCGCCGGCCAAGAGGCCGAAAGCGAGCAGCAGCGCCAGTGTGCCGAAGCTCGCCATCAGGAGATAGATGTAGCCAGCGCTGATGTTCTCGCGCCTGTCATGGTAGGCAATCACCAACGCCCAGGAGGCAAGCGACATGAATTCCCAGGCCACCAGAAAGCTGAAGGCATCGTCGGCCAGCACAACCAGATTCATCGCGGCGAGATAGGCCGGATAGAACGGCAACACCCTCTGCGGCGCCTTTTCGTGGCGCCCGTAGCCGAGCGCATAGAGACTTGCGGTGGCGCCGCCGAGATTGACCACCACAAGAAAGAAGGCGGAAAGCGCGTCGATGCGGAAATGCGCACCCAGCCATGGCAGGCCGAGTGGCAAGACCGCGCTGGTGCTTGCCGCGTCGAGCAAGCTGAATATCCCAATCGCGCCCAGCATCAGCGTGACGAGCAAGCTTGCGCCATAGACGCTGCTGCCAGCGCGCGGCGAGCCAGCCAGCGCGACGGCAAGGGGCGCCAAGACGAGCAGCGCCGCCACGCCATAGAGCGCATAACCTGTCATTTGAGCCGCACCCCGCGACCGCCAGCACTCGATGTCGCGGCCTCGCCGATCAGCTCGATGCCGTTGGCGGTAAGCGCGTCGACCAGCTTCATCAGCGAGTCCACGTTCCCGCGTACGACGCCGCCACTCGCTTCCATGCGCTGAATGGTCGGCAGCGAAAGGCCCGAGCGCTGCGCCAGCTCCCGCTGGTCGATACCGAGCAAGGCACGGGCCGCGCGCATTTGGCCGGAGGTGATCATGTGGAAAGCATAATTCATGACTCAAAAGCGTCTGATAGCTGGGACATTCAAATGCGTATGTCAAGTATAAAAATAGACGTTTTAGACATCAAGCTGCGGCTGCGAATCCGAATTCCGCCAAAGCCGTCGGCCAGGTGGCAAAGCAAGCAGGCCAGCGATTTGAATTCCCCGACTGTCGAAGCATCAGCTTCTGCCTGCATGCGCCGGCTTCAGGGGTCCGGCCTTAAGACAGAGACGGTAATGGGCGTATTGGCAATATAGCGGCCGAGCCGCGCGACGCCGGACCGCAATTGCAATGCACCGCCGGGGAAGGCGGTGACGAAGGCGGATTCCATCCGGTCAGCGTGCACTGCATCGCCGCCGGGCTGCTGTCGGGAAAGGGCTGCCACGTGGCCCTAGGCCGCTTCCCCACGGGCGGAAGCCGCCGCGTCGCGGATCGAGTCGATATTGGCCTTGTAGTTGCCGCCCTTGAACACTGCCGAGCCGGCGACCAGCACATTGGCGCCGGCTCGCACGATACGGGCCGTGTTGTCGGCGGTGACGCCGCCATCGATCTCGATATCAATCGGCCGGCCACCCACCAGCGTGCGAATCTCGCTGATCTTGTCGAGCGCGGCGGGAATGAAGGTCTGCCCGCCGAAGCCGGGATTGACCGACATGACGAGGATAAGATCGACGAGGTCGATCACGTGCTCGATGGCGGAGACCGGCGTGCCGGGATTCATGCTCACGCCCACCTTCTTTCCGAGCGCGCGGATCGCCTGCAGCGAGCGGTGGATATGCGGTCCCGCCTCCACGTGCACCGTGATGATGTCCGAGCCGGCCTTGGCAAACGCCTCGAGATAGGGATCGCAGGGCGCGATCATCAGGTGCACGTCGAAGATCTTCTTGGTGTGCGGGCGCAGCGCCTTCACCACGTCGGGGCCGATGGAAATGTTGGGCACGAAATGCCCGTCCATCACGTCGACATGGATCCAGTCGGCGCCGGCCGCTTCAACCGCGCGCACCTCGTCGCCCAGCCGCGCGAAATTCGCGGCAAGGATCGAGGGCGCGATGACCAGCGGACGCATGGGAGTCTCCGGATGCCGTTCCGGGTAACACGCGGGCTGGCGCCGGGCAACGCGCCGGCCGCCGCGCCTTCGGTGGGGTTAATTCTTTCCGTCGACCCGGCAAGATTTGCCCGGTTTCGGCTCCGGACAGACCATTGGGCGCCCGCCGCAGACTGTGGAAAACCCCGGCGTGGCGGGGATTTTCGGCCCGGCGGCCTGTCTGGCAAGGCCCTTGCTTCGATTGTGGCGAACCCCCGTGCGCCGGTCCCGCCGGTGCAGGAAGGAGCGCTGCCATGATCGGCCTTGGCTCAATCGGTCTCGCCCTCGGGGCGGTGTCAACGGTGACGTCGCTGATCGAGGCGGCCGCCAATCTCAACAAGCCGGCCGCGACGAACGCCCCGCAGTTTCAGCCGGGCGTCAGCGGCGATGGGCACGTGACCATTCAGCCCGCGGCGACCGCGAAGTCCACCCCGCCCGACAATGGTGCCGTCGTGCCGAAATTCGACGAACGCACGATGGCCGCTCTGGTCGCGCTGCAGGAGCACCACCGCGGCAACTAGCCTGCCGCACCCTGCTGCATGCGCCGCGCCACCGGTCTGAGCAGATGCGGCAGCAGGTAGATCGGAAGCTGGGCCAGTGCGAAATAGAGCCAGGCCACGTCCGGCACGACAAATCCGGTCGCCAACAGCATCACGCCAATGTTCCGGTTGCCGGCGATCAGGCCGATGGCGAACGCGCGGGCCCGGCCGGCGGGCAGGAACACCAGCGCGGTCACCGCCATCAGGCCGAGCGCCAGCGCGAAGGCGAGCAGGGTCAGGCCGATCACCAGTAACGGGTCGCGCAGGAAATGGTCGGTGACTCCGTCCATGGCGGCGACCGCGAACATGGCCATGGCAAGGACACTCAGCCCGTCGATGCGCAGGCGCTGGCGTTCGACCCAGGCGCGGCCGACGATGCGGCGGATGACGGCGGCGACCAGCGCCGAGCCGCCGATGATCGCCAGAAGACGCAGACCGAAACCGACCGGCGCGGCGAGCGCAGTGCCCAGATAGACGTGGGTAAACAGGCTGGCGGTCAGGGGTGTGATCGCCATGGACACGATGAGACTTGCGAGCGTCAGCGCAACGTCGAGACCGAGCAGCGCCGCGAGCGCCGGCGAGGACATCAGCCCCGGCGCTGCCATCTGCAGAACCAGCATGAAGTAGAGACCCGGCATCTGCCGGTCGACGCCGATCAGAAGAAACAGCACGCCAAGCAGGGCCGGCGTGATCAGCATCACCCACAGCGTGGCGGTCGCGATCAGCCCGGGCCGGGTCCAGTGGCTGCGCAGGTCGGCCGGGTCAACCCGCAGGAAGGCGAGAGTCAGCATGACGACGATGGCCGGGCCGAGCCAGGGCTTGAAGGCGGCGGCGAGCGGCGGCACCAGGAGGCCGATGAAGATCGAGGCTGCAGCGATCAGCGTGCCGTGCCGGCCGACAAATGCGAGAACGGCCGCGGGGACGGCGAGGATATTCATTGCGGCCCAAACTCCGCCCGCCCGGCTGGGCGCGGTGTGCCCCTTGATAGCGTCTTGCGGGACGCCGATCTATGCCGTGCCGGGCCTGATCCGCTCCGGCGGAAAAAGGTGAAGGGAGCGATCATGGCGCGCACCGACGCCATCGTGCTTGGCGCCGGCATTGTCGGCACATCGATTGCGCTCCATCTGGTCAAGCGCGGCATGAGTGTGGCGCTGGTCGACCGGGCGGCAATCGGCGAGCAGACCTCCTACGGCAATGCCGGCATCATTGAGGGCAATACGGTTTTCCCGCCGACGTTTCCGTCCGATCCGGCGACGCTTGTCCGCATCTTGTTCAAGCAATCGAGCATCGCAAACTATCAGCTGTCGTTCCTGCCCAAGGTGGCACCCTGGCTTTTGAAATTCCGCTCCGCCTCGCGGACCGGTCGCCTCATCGAATTCGCCCATCTCATCCGCCCGCTATACGCCAGCGCGGTCACCGAGCACGAAAAGCTGATGGCAGAGTCCGGCGCCACGCAGTACCTGCGCAAGACCGGATGGCTCAAGGTCTACCGGAGCGCGCGCAGTTTCGCCGCCCTGAAGCCGGAATTCGATCTGGCGGCCGAATTCGGTCTGCCCTTGCAGAGGCTCGATGTGACTGGCGCCCAGGAGCTCGAGCCCTCGCTCAAGCCGGCCTTCAGTCATGCGGTGTTCTGGCCGGAGGCAGCGAGCCTGAGCAATCCCTACGCCGTCACCTGCGCGTATGCCGCACGCTTTGCCGCGCTCGGCGGCGTCGTGGTCAACGGCGATGCGCTCACTCTGCACCGCAGTGGACAGGGCTGGCGGGTGGAAACCAATGAGGGCGGCATCGACGCACCCGCGGTTGTGCTCGCGCTCGGACCCTGGGCGCCGGATATGCTTGCCAAACTTGGCCTGCGTTTTCCGATGGCGGTCAAGCGTGGCTATCACCGGCAATTCAGGGCCGAGGGCAATGCCTCGCTGGCGCGACCGGTGCTCGATGCCGACTTTGGCTATTGCATCACGCCGATGGAGATGGGAATCCGAATGACCACCGGTGCCGAATTCGCTGCACGCGACGCGCCACCGACGCCGGTGCAGTTCGACCGCATTATGCCGCGCGCCCGCAAACTGTTTCCGCTCGGGGACCGCGCCGATGACAAAACCTGGCTCGGCAGCCGGCCGTGTTTTCCGGATTCGCGGCCCATCATTGGCCGCGCACCCGGTCACCCCGGCCTTTGGCTGGCGATCGGTCATGCGCATTGGGGGCTGACG
>CAZUDR010000177.1:0-6921 GCA_964618715.1 uncultured Undibacter sp.
CCATCAAGCGGATCTACGATCGGCTGCGCTCGATCGCGCCCCATTCAATCGAACTGGCCGAGTCGGTGATCCTGGGCATGCTCTTTGACCGGAGGCGGTTCGACCTCGGTGCGGTCGGCCGGTACAAGCTCAACCAGCGGCTGATGGCAAAGGTACCGCTGGCCGAAACCGGGCTGCTTCAGAAAGACGTCCTTGCTGTAGCTCCAGAACTGGCTGACCTCCGGATAGGTCTTGATCACCGTGTTCCACAGTTCCCGCTTGCGGGAGCCGAACATACGCTTGCGCTCGACCTGCGTGATGTAGACGTTCTGCACCGGGTTGCGCAATTCGTCGAACGAAATCGGCCCGCGTACTGCGTCGATCTTCAGCGCCGCCATCAGGGCAACGAATTTCTCAGCCCCCGGCCATGTGCCGCCGCTCTCGCGCATCACCTTGTCGATCAATTGCGCGGTGGTGTAGTTGGCCTCAGAGAAGGAGGACGGCATCTTGTAGTATTTCTTGCGGTACTGCTTGACGAAGGCCTCGTTCTTCGGCGTTTCCAGCGCTGCCGAGTATTGCCCCGACGAGACGTCGCCGATCACCTCGCGTCCCATGGAGGGCAGGGCGAACTCGTCGTAACTGGTGCCGCCGCCGATGATCGGCATCTTCTTGTGGACTCGGCGGAACTGCCCGGGAAACTCGCGGGCCATCCGGCCCACCATCACCGAGAACACCGCGTCGGCATCCTCCTTGATTGCGGGAATGTAGGAGCCGAAGTCTTTGGTATCGGTCGGCGGCCAGAACCTCTGGATGACTTTTCCGCCGCAGTCCTCGAACACCCTCTGGAAGCCGCCGACCTGCTCGTAACCGAAGGCGGTGTCGGCGGCGATGGTGGCGATCCTGGTATAGCCCTGTTCGCAGGCCCATTGGCCTATCGGGTGCGCGGCCTGCGACGACGTCCAGCTGGTGCGGATGAAATAGGGATACTCGCCGGCCCGGCGTTGCGTCAGGTCGTCGGCTGCCGGGACCGAGGCGATGTAGACGGTTTTCTCGCTGGTCGAGAGTGGCGCCAGCGCGTAGCCGGTGGAGGCGAGTCCGCCGCCGACGACCATGTGGACCTTCTGCTTCGACACCAGTTCCCGCGCCCTGGCGACAGCGGTATCAGCATTGCCCCGGGAGTCCTCGATGACAAACGTCACATTAGCGCCACCAAAAGCACCCTCGCCCTTGTGTTCATCCAGGTACATCTGGAAGCCGTTCACCATGTCCTTGCCGACCTTGGAAAACATGCCGGTAAGCGGCGCGATGAAGCCGATGCGAAGCTCTTCCGGTTGCGCCGCGCCGGACGCGACCGCGACGGCCAGCGCAGCGATCGGGAGCGTCGCAATGGTACGTAACCGGATCATGACCATCCTTCAGCGACCAGGCCATTTCGTTCGTCGCCATCTCTGGCGGTACCATTTTTTTCCGGTCCGTTCACGGTAAAACGGTGCCGGCAGCGGTCGAAGGCCGGCGGCGTCGGCAGCGATTCAATGACGAGCATTGCTCAGCGCTGTGCGCCATATCCCAGATTGTTCCGGATCGCCTCGCCAAGGGCGGCGATCCGGTATGGCTTGCGCAGGATCGGCAGGCCGTGCTGGCCGGCAAGCGCCCTGGCGTAGCCGCTGGTAAGCACGACGGGGATGTGCGGATAGCGTTCGCGGATGCTTTGCGCGAGTTCCAGGCCGTCAAGATCGCCGGGCAACATCACGTCGGTAAACACCAGGTCGACCTTCGTGCCGTTGGCCAGCAGGGCGAGTGCGTCCTCGGCAGAATCGACGGCTTGCGTGCGGTAGTTCAATTGCTCGAGCAAGGTCACCGCAACCGTCTTGACGTCGGGATTGTCCTCAACGACCAGGATCGTTTCACCGCTGCCGGCAATATGCGTGTCGGGTTCGCCGACAGCGACGCTGGATAACGGCGCCCGGCTTCTTGGCAGATAGACGGTGACCGCCGTCCCTTGTCCCGGCTGGCTGTCGATGATCACCGCACCGCCGTTCTGCTTGGCGAAGCCGTAGACCTGCGAGAGGCCGAGGCCGGTTCCCTTGCCGGCGCTCTTGGTGGTGAAGAACGGCTCGAACACCCGCGACAACACGTCCGGCGCAATGCCGCTTCCGGTGTCGGCGACGGTGAACGCAACGAATTCGCCTTCCAGTCGCTCCGTGGTCTCCCGCGGACCCAGCCGGACATTCTGCGCCGACAGCGTGACGGTGCCGCCGTCGGCCATGGCGTCGCGCGCGTTGACGACGAGGTTGACCAGTGCCAGCTCGAATTCCTGAATATCGATGAAGATTGGCCAGCTGTCCTGAGAGATCTCGAACTCAAGATCGACATTGCCGCGCACCGAACTTGCCAGCACGTCGCGGAACGCATTGATTGTCTGGCTTGGGCTGACGCTGCGCGGATTCTGCGGCTGGCGTCGCGCGAAGGTGAGCAGTTGCCGGGTCAGCGCTTCGCCGCGTGCGGCGGCAGCCTGAATTGCGTCCAGGGAGCGGACGTCCTTCGGCTCGGTGAGCCGGTTCGCCAGCGACTGTGCCTGACCGGACACGATCATCAGCAGGTTGTTGAAGTCGTGAGCGATACCGCCCGTCAACTGACCAAGCGCTTCCATCTTCTGCGCTTGCGCGAGCTGTTCTTGCGCGTGCTCCAGCGCAGCCTGCGTGTTGCGCTGCTCGGTGATGTCGCGGGTAATCTTGGCAAAGCCGATCAACTCTTTCTTGTCGTTGTAGATGGCGTCGATGACGACGTTGGCCCAGAAGATCGAGCCGTCCTTGCGCACGCGCTGGCCTTCCGCCTCGAACTTCCCGGTCGCCGCGGCGATCGACAGGGCACGGTCCGGCAGGCCGTTGGTCTTCTCCTCCTTCGTGTAGAATTCCGAGAAATGCTTCCCGATGATCTCGCTGGCGTCATAGCCCTTGATACGCTCGGCGCCGGCGTTCCAGCTCGATACAATGCCTTCCGGATTGAGCATGAAGATCGCGTAGTCGATGACGCCGGCAACCAGTGCGCGGAATTGCTCCTCGCTGCGGCGCAGTGCTTCAGCGGCTTCCTTCTCGGCGGTGACATGGCGGCCAGCGACGTAGATAAGCCCGTCGTCAGCGGTCATGGTCCAGGAAATCCAGCGCCAGGAACCGTCGCGGTGGCGGAACCGGTTCTCCATGCGCACAGTCGGTACGCCCTCGGCAAGCTGCTTGCGGCCGGCGATGGCGGACGGCGCATCGTCGGGATGACGCAACGCGCTGACATGCAGACGCTTGATCTCCTCCTCGCTCCAGCCGAGCAGCCGTGTCCACGCCGGATTGACGCTGGTGAAGTAGCCCGCGAAGCTGGAAACACCGAGCAGATCATCCGAAATCATCCAGATGCGGTCGCGCTCGCGGCTGCGCTGCTGGACCTCCGCCGCAAGCTGGCTCGAGAGGACGCGCAGCCTCCGCTCGTTGGCCACGCGGTGGGTGGTCTCGTATGACGTGACAAGGATGCCGCCGATGCCGGATTGCGCCGACGGATCGGGGACCGGACTGTAGCCGGTGGTGAACCGTGCCTCCTCGGGCACGCCATGACGGTAAAGCGTCCAGGGATGATCCTCGGCGAAGTAGCCGGCGCGCTCGCCGCGCAGGATGGCTTCGCTGATCGGCCCGACAACGTCGTAGACTTCCGGCCAGACCTCCCGCAACGGACGGCCGAGCGCTGCAGGATGCTTGTCGGCGAGCAGCGCTGCATAGGCGTCGTTGTAGAGCATGATGAACCGCGGACCCCAGCGCAGCGCCATGGGGAAGGCGCAACCGAGCATGATCCCGGTGCTCAGGTTCAGAGCCGGCGACCATCGATCCCGGGGCCCAAGCGGTGTCTCCGCCCAGTCAAATTCGCGGACCCGACGGCGCATTTCGCCATCGGCCACGCCCGTTTCAGGATGCACGATCGGCTCGTTGCGCCCGCGGCGCATCATCGAATCCACCCCCCGCCCAGCGTCCAAGAATGCCGACGGTGTGCAATAAGTTCCATCAGGAACCCGGGTGGCAGTCTAGCCTTTTAGAGCCGGCGTCCGAAATGCCATTCAATCCCGCAGCGCCGCCAGTAGCGGCCCGAGATGCGCCTCATACGCCCGCCAGCGCCCGACGGCACTCTTGTAGACCGGCTGGCGGACCTGGGTTGAACTGGCCGTATGCACCGGCCGGTCAGTCCGGTGGTAGGCGAGGCAACGGTCGTCCCAGTCCAGACCGCAGTGGGCGACAATCCGCCGTGCCTGGGTCTCGAGATCCGCGATCACGTCTTCGTAACGGACGTCGAGCATGCGGCCACGGGGCAGCACGCGCTGCCAGTGCGCCATGAGCCGTTCATAGCGACGGTAGTAGCGGCCCAGCTCGGCGAGGTCGTAGGTGTGGTTCTGCTCCGAACTGAACAGCTTGAGGAAGCATGACAGGCAGGTATCCACCGGATCGCGCATTGTGTGAATGATCGTCGCGTTCGGCAGTGCCATATGAACAAGGCCGGCGAAGAAATAGTTCGACGGCATTTTGTCGGTGACGCGCGTACCGTCCGCCCCCAGGTCGCGCAAGCCGGCCAGATAGCGCGCACCGATCCGTCCCAATGCAGTTGGATCGAGCTGCGGAACGTATTCGGGGTAGGGGCTTGTGAGCCCCTCCGCCGCGCCGGCAGCGAGGACAATGTCATTGAGAGTGCGCAACTCGCCGGCGCCGTGCACCGCCGGATGGCTGGCGAGGATCTGCTCGACCAGTGTGGTGCCGGATCGCGGCATGCCGATGATGAAAATCGGCTGCGGTGAGGGATCGCCACCGCCGGATCTGGCCGCAACCAGCTCCGGCGTGAACACCGCTTCGATGCGATCGAAGTATGACAACGCTGACGGCTCGTCATAGACGATCATCGCACGCCTGGCCGCATTGCCGGCGCGCAAATGCCCGAACGCCCGGTTGTATTCCTTGAGATCGGCGAACGCCTTGCCCAGCGCGAAATCGAGATACAGGCGGTCGGTGACGGGCAGGTCCGCGGATTTCCCCGCCAGCGCCTGCATGGCGTCAACTTGCGGATCGCCGGCGACAAAGGTCTTCATGTCGGCCAGGTTGAAGTGGGCGCCGCACACCGCCGGATCGATTTCGAGCGCGGTCCGATAGGCGCGCTCGGCCTCCGCCAGACGCCCCAGTTCCTTCAGGGCGGTGCCCCGGTTGGTGTGAGCATTGACGTCGTCCGGATTGATAGCGAGCGCGCGATCGCAGCTCGCCAGCGCGTCGGCCGGACGATTGAGGCGCAGCAGAACGTTGCCGCGATTGTGGTGCAGTTCGGCGCGTGCCGGTTCGCGCGCGAGTGCCTGCTCGACGTTCGCCAGCGCCTCGGTCAGGCGGCCGAGGTCGCACAGCACGTTGGCGCGGTTGTTGAGCAGTGCAATGTGATCGGGCCGGACAGCAAGTGCACGGTCGTAGTTCGCGAGCGCGTCAGGGAGATGGCCGAGGTCACGCAGGAGGTTGCCGCTGTTGAACAGGCTCTCGAAATGGTCGGGACGCCGGGCCAGCACGCGCCGGTAGCTGTCGAGTGCGTCGGCGCGCCGCCCCAACCGGACGAGCGCATTGGCGCGGTTGAACAGGATCTCCGTCTCGTCCGGCCGCAGGGCCAGCGCGCGCTCGTAGCTCGCCAGCGCGTCCTCCGGCCGCTGCAGGTCCATCAGCACGTTGCCGCGATTGACCAGGGCCTGGACGTGAGCGGGTTCGCGCGCGAGCGCCGCGTCGCAGCTGGAGAGCGCTTCCGCCGCGCGCTGCAGTCTCTGCAAGGCAAGACCGCGATTGACCAGCGCGTTGACGTGATCCGGACTGACCGCCAGCACGCGGTCGTAGCCCGCCAGCGCGTCGGCCGGACGGTCGAGGCCCATGAGCACATTGCCACGCCGGAACGCGGTTTCGGGATGATCCGGCTGCAGCGCCAGCGCTCGGTCGAAGCTTGCCAGCGCTGCGTCGAAACGGCGCAGCGCGGCCAGCACAAGTCCGTGGTTGCGCAACGCGTCGGCCGAGCGCGCGTTGACCTGCAATGCCCTGTCGATCAGCGCCAGCGCCTCGGTCGACCGGCCGCGCTGCTGCATCAGCACGCCGAGCAGGTGCAACGCGTCGAAGTGATCACGCGTGTCCCGCAGGATGCCATTGTAGAGCTTCTCGGCGTCGTCCAGCCGGCCGCTGCGATGAAGCGCTACGGCGTGCCGGATACTCTGTTGCGCCGCGGGTTTCGGCCGGGACATGCGGGCGATGCTACGCGATTCGTCCGACCGCCCTCGCGGCGCACCACGCGATCGGCTAGACTGGCGCCATGATTCAACGCTGTGGCGTCATTCTTTGCCTTCTGCTGCTCGGCCTCGGGCTGGCCGGCTGCACCAAATGCGGCTGGGCCTGGGAGCAGGGGGGCCGCGCCTGTCATTCCGACCGCACACGCTAACCGCCTGTCCCCAAAGGCGTTGGCGATCAGCGCCCGGGCGCCAAGAGGAAATTTGAAAAAAATCCTAGGACTATATTGACAGCGTGACGCTGGTCTGCTACAGATCGGGCACGCTCCACAATTGCGCCAGGACGGGCCGGCCGGCGGCCGCCGGAACAGGCTGCCGCGGCTTCGCGTTGTTCCCGATGAGAACGAGGCAAAGCCCGTCGGGCGGAGGTGAAGCATGCCCCATATGGAAGACAATCAGGTCGTCGAGACGCCGACCGAGGCGCGGGCCGGCGAAACCGGTCACAATGTGCGCTATGTGCTGGCCGTCAGCACGGTCAGCCTCGCGCTGATCTTTGCCGGCGTCTATCTCTGGTACTTCGCCTGAGTGACAACGAGTAGTGGCGTCAGCGCGCCGGCCCCGGGCCGGCGTTTTTTTTGCGTGAAACCGGTTGCAGCGTCCGCGGCGCAACGTCGCGGTGC
>CAZUDR010000178.1:0-6894 GCA_964618715.1 uncultured Undibacter sp.
TTGTCCCGCGCAAGATTCACACAGGGTTCGGCTTGTCGCCGCGCCGCCCGCCGTGCCACCATTGCCTGCTTGTATTGCGTCGTTGCGCCACGCACGGTGCGACACATGGAGCCACGATGAGCACCAAGCGCCGCAGCTACGAAGCCGGCCACAAGCGCAAATATCTGGTGGTGATCGACGACAGCGACGAGTGCGATCGCGCGCTCTACTGGGCAGCCAGACGCGCCGGCCGCACCAAGTCGCAGATCATCATGTTGCTTGTCATCGAACCGGGCGACCGTAACCAGCAATGGCTCGGCGTCGCTGACCTGATGAAGGCCGAACAGCAGGAAGCCGCCGAGAAGCTCCTCGACAAACATGCTGCGCGCGCCAGACAGGTGGCAAAAATAAAACCGGATCGCGTCATCCGCGAAGGCGACACCGCCGGCGAGATCGCCAAGCTGATCGACGAGGACGCCGACATCGGCATCCTGGTGCTGGCGGCCGGCACCAGCAACGAAGGCCCCGGCCCGCTCGTGGCCAATCTGGCGAAGACGGCAGCCACGTTCCCGATCCCGATTGCCATCGTGCCCGGCCATCTCAGCGACGAAGATCTGGACGCCATGTCCTGAACCGGCCGCCGGTTGACCGCAGGCGGCGGAGGGGCCATCTATTCACCATCGTTCATGCCATCCACGGGCCTTGAACCCGCAAGGAGAGCCAGAATGTTCATTCAGACCGAAACAACGCCCAATCCGGCGACGCTCAAGTTCCTTCCCGGACGGCCGGTGCTGGAGAATGGCACCCTCGACATCCGCAGCAAGGACGCCGCCGCGCAATCGCCGCTGGCCGAGCGACTGTTCGGGCTTCCCCACGTGACCGGCGTATTTTTCGGCGCCGACTTCATCTCGGTCACCCAGGCCGACGGCGAGTGGCAGCAGATCAAGCCGGCGGTGCTCGGTGCCATCATGGAGCACTACATGTCCGGTGCGCCGCTGCTCGCAAGCGGCGCCGCGCCGGCGCAAGCCGAAGACGAGGAATTTTTCGACGAGAAGGATGCCGACACCGTTGCCACCATCAAGGACCTGATCGAGACCCGCGTCCGGCCCGCAGTCGCGGGCGACGGCGGCGACATCACCTTCAAGGGCTACAAGGAAGGCGTCGTGTACCTGCACATGCAGGGCGCCTGCTCCGGCTGCCCGTCGTCGACCGCGACGCTCAAGCACGGCATCCAGAACCTGCTGCGCCATTTCGTGCCCGATGTGGTCGAAGTCCGGCCGATGTAACTTTTCACGTCGCAGCTGCACAATTCACATGCTGTCATGCCCCGCGAAAGCGGGGCATCCAGTATTCGGAGCCCTTGCGGTATAATCTCTGCGCTGGAGATTACTGGATCACCCGTTTCTGCGGGTGATGACAGGGCTGGGTTTTCCATGCGCGTCCTTGCCATCGATACCGCGCTCGAGGCCTGCGCCGCCGCCGTGCTCGATACCGGGCAGACGGCTGCGGGCGCGCATGAATTCGAACCCATGCTGCGCGGCCACGCCGAAGCCCTGATGCCGATGATCGCCCGCGTGATCGGGCGCGCCGCCATCACCATGGCCGACCTCGACCGCGTGGCGGTGACCGTCGGCCCCGGCAGCTTCACCGGCCTGCGCGTCGGTATCGCCGCTGCCCGCGGCATCGGGCTCGCCGCCGGCAAGCCGGTCGTCGGCCTGACCACGCTCGCCGCCTTCGCTGCGCCATTGATCGCCGCCGACGATACCCGGCCGGTGGTGTCAGCGATCGATGCGCGCCACGACCACGTTTATCTCCAGGTGTTCGGCCCCGCCGGCCGCACGCTGGTGGCCCCGCGGCTGGCGACGTTGCGCGAGGCGGCCCAGCGTGCCGCGGCCAGCGGCGCGCCGCGGCTCGCCGGCACCGCCGCCAGGCTGGTCGCCGCGGCCTGGCCGGCCGGCGAACGGGCACCGAGCGCGGTCGACGAACAGCGTGCGCCCGACATCGCCTGGGTGGCACGGCTCGGCGCCGCCGCCCAGGACACGGGCTCGCCCCCCAAGCCGCTCTACCTGCGCGCGCCCGACGCACAGCGGCAGGACGCAGCACAACTGCCGCGGCGATGATCGTCTGGCTCAAACGCCTTTTCGCACGCGGCGAGCCGGCCCTCTCGGAGGCAACCGGTCGCGACGCCGCATCGATCGCTGCCCTGCATGCGGACTCTTTCCGCCGCGGCTGGAGCGACGATGAAGTCGAAAGCATGCTCATCGACCGCCGCGTCATCTGTCATCGCGCGACGACCGGCAGGCGGCTTGCAGGTTTCATCATGTCCCGGCTGGTTGAGGACGAAGCGGAGATACTTTCTGTTGCGGTCGCGGGCGCCTGGCAGGGTCGCGGACTCGCACGCCGGCTGCTCGACCTGCATCTGCGGCGGCTGGCCGGTTTCGGCGCGCGCACGGTGTTTCTCGAGGTCGACGAGCACAACGCGCCGGCAATCCGGCTGTATCGCCGCGCGGGATTCAACGAGGTGGCACGCCGGCCCAATTACTATCAGGGCAGCGGAGGAACCGCGGCCACCGCACTGGTCCTGCGGCGCGACCTCTGAGCGGACCGATTTTACCGGACATGGACACTCGCGCGTCGCAGTTACTATGATAAAACGCCGGACGAGGAGAGACGCGTGACCACGCCGGACAGAAACAGTCCCGACAACGAGATCGAGGCGCTCTGCGCAGCCAAGGGGATGCGCATGACCGAACAGCGCCGCACCATCGCGCGTGTGCTGGCAGAATCCGACGACCACCCGGATGTCGAGGAGCTCTACCGCCGCTGCGCCAGGATCGACGACCGCATCTCGATTTCCACCGTCTACCGCACCGTGCGCCTGTTCGAGGACGCCGGCATCATCGCCCGCCACGACTTCCGCGAAGGCCGCGCCCGCTATGAGACGCATCCCGAAGCCCACCACGATCATCTGATCAACCTGCGCAACGGCGAGGTCATCGAATTCCAGTCGGAGGAAATCGAGCGGCTGCAGGCTGAGATCGCACGCAAGCTCGGCTACAAACTGGTCGATCACCGGCTCGAGCTGTATGCCGTGCCGCTGAAGGACAAGAAGGGCGGGCACTAGCGGATGAACCCGGCCGTGCCCCAAACGTCTTTCGTTTCCGCGTAGGCGGGAATCAGCCGGCTGGACCAATCACGATGATCCGCGCGCTGCTGATGGCGGCATTCGTAGTCACCACGGCGCCGCTGCTGATATCGGCCCAGTGGTTGCTCGACAAGCTGGGCCTGCCTGGCTCGGGTTTCATCGGCTGCGGTTATTTTCGCATGCTCTGCGCGCTGTTGCGCATCCGCATCCGTATTAACGGTGCGCCGGTCCGCGACCGCTCCGTGCTGTTTATCTCCAACCATGTGTCCTGGATCGACATCCCCGTCATTGGCTCGATCCTGCCGGTTGCATTTGTCGCCAAGCGCGAAGTACGCGACTGGCCGCTGATCGGCATCGCCGCGCAGATCCAGCGCACCGTGTTCGTCAATCGCAGCCGCCGGCACCAGACCGCTGCCGCGGTCGGCGAGATTGTCAATCGCCTGCACGGCGGCACGCCGGTGGCGCTGTTTGCCGAAGGCACCTCGAGCGACGGAAATCGCGTGCTGCCGTTCCGCTCCGCGCTGCTCGGCGCGGTCGAGCACGCGGCCGCGCATGGCGGGACCAAGGGCAGCGTCGTGATCCAGCCGATGTCGATCTGCTACACCGCCCTGCATGGCATGCCCATGGGGCGACAGCACCGGCCGCTCGCCGCCTGGTATGGCGATTTCGACTTCGTGCCGCACGTCAGGACATTCGTTGCGCGGGCGGCAGTCGATGCAGTCGTCAGCTACGGCGAACCGGTCACGGTCGAGCCGGGTGCCGACCGCAAGGCGCTGACCCGGCGACTGGAAGGGACGGTCCGCGCCAGCGTGGCAGCCGCGCTGCTGGGCCGCCCGGCGCCGGTCCCGGGTGGCGGGTGACCGGCCGCTCCCGTGGCATTCCTTTCGGTCCCCAAAGCGGTTAGACCTGCCGGCCGCGCCATCCGCGCCGAGACCGCGGGTGGTCTTAAAATCGTTGCAAAATCAAATATATGGTCTGGCGGGACAAGCACGGCCATGACAGGCTAGATTGGCGTCCCGGTTCGCACCGAAATGGCATGAGCAGGCCCCGCAAAGTCCACGTCAAATCGTTCGGCTGCCAGATGAACGTCTACGATTCCCATCGTATGGCGGACACACTGGCGCCCGCCGGTTACGCCGAGGCGGCGCTGCCCGAAGACGCCGATCTGGTCATCCTCAACACCTGCCACATCCGCGAGAAGGCGGCGGAGAAGGTCTATTCCGAGATCGGCCGCATCCGCGTCATCAAGGAAGCGGCCGCCACCGAGGGCCGCCGCATGCTGATCGCGGTGGCCGGCTGCGTGGCGCAGGCGGAAGGCGAGGAAATCATCCGCCGCGCTGGCGCCGTCGATCTGGTGGTCGGTTCGCAGAACTATCATCGCCTGCCCCAACTCGTAGCGCGCGCGGCCGACGGCGAGAAGGTCGTCGAAACCGAATTTCCCGTCGAGGACAAGTTCGCGGCACTGGCCGCGCCGCGTCGCGACATCATTCAACGGCGCGGCGTGACCAGCTTCGTCACCGTGCAGGAAGGTTGCGACAAGTTCTGCACCTTCTGCGTCGTGCCCTATACCCGCGGCGCGGAAGTCTCGCGGCCGGTCTCGCAGATCGTCGGCGAGGTCGAGCGGCTGGCCGACGGCGGCGTGCGCGAGATCACGCTGATCGGTCAGAACGTGAACGCCTATCACGGGCCGGGCGACGATGGCGCGGGCTGGTCGCTGGGCCGGTT
The DNA here is from genome assembly GCA_964618715.1 of uncultured Undibacter sp. Classification (GTDB taxonomy): domain Bacteria; phylum Pseudomonadota; class Alphaproteobacteria; order Rhizobiales; family Xanthobacteraceae; genus Pseudolabrys. Next base: position 4,850 of record CAZUDR010000178.1, read on the forward strand.
GCTGCGCCGTCTCGCGCGCGTGCCCGGCATCGCGCGCCTGCGCTACACCACCAGCCACCCGCGCGACATGGCCGACGATCTCGTTGCGGCGCACGCCGAATTGCCGGAACTGATGCCCTGCGTGCATCTGCCGGTGCAGTCCGGCTCGGATCGCGTTCTGGCGGCGATGAACCGCAGGCACACGCGCGACGATTATTTCGCCGTCATCAGACGCCTGCGTGATGCGCGTCCGGACCTCGCGCTCTCGTCCGATTTCATCGTCGGCTTTCCCGGCGAAACGGAAACCGATTTCCGTGACACCCTTGCACTGATCGAGGACGTCGGCTTTGCGAGCGCCTACTCGTTCATGTACTCGTCGCGGCCCGGCACGCCGGCAGCCGACATGCATGACCAGGTGCCGCACGAGGAAAAAGCCGAGCGGCTGCAGCGGCTGCAGGCACTCATCACCCGCCAGCAGCGCGCCTTCAATGCGCGCCAAGCCGGGTGCACGCTCGACGTGCTGCTGGAAAAGCCTGGCAAGCTCACTGGGCAGCTGGTCGGCAAGTCCCCATATCTGCAGGCGGTGCAGGTCATGGCGCCGCGGTTGGCCATCGGGTCGATCGCGCGCGTGACGATCACCGAAGTCGGAAGCAACAGTCTGTTCGGCGCGCTTGCTGAAGGTCACCCCGCGCCGCAGCTCGCAGCAGCAGGAGCTTGAGACACCCCTTGCGCACACCGGATCCCGCGATCCCGGCCGCCGCCGCCTCCGAGGAGACGGCGACCACGCAGATCGTACTCGCCTTCGAGGACAACCGGCTGGCGTCCACCCTGTTCGGGCAGTACGGACAGAACCTGGCGCTGATCGAGCGCCGGCTCGGCGTGGTGGCGGAGCAGCGCGGCAACCACGTCACCGTCGACGGCTCGCGCTCGGCCTGCGAACAGGCGCGCCGCGTGCTGGAAGGGCTATACGAGCAGGTCAAACGCGGGCGCGACCTCAGCCAGGGCGACGTCGAGGGCGCGATCCGCCAGGCAATCGCACAAGGCTCCCTGTTCGACTACGACCCCGCCGGCGCCCGTCCCGCATTCGAGGAGATCAACCTGCGCAAGCGGCCCGTGCGCGCGCGCACCGCCGCACAGGACGCCTACATCCGCGCGCTCAAACGGCACTCGCTGGTGTTCGGCACCGGGCCCGCCGGCACCGGCAAGACCTGGCTGGCGGTGGCGCACGCGGTGCAGATGTTCGAACGCAAGGAGATCGATCGCATCATCCTGTCGCGGCCGGCGGTGGAAGCCGGCGAGCGGCTCGGATTTCTCCCCGGCGACATGCGCGAAAAGGTCGATCCCTATCTGCGGCCGATCTACGACGCGCTCTACGACCTTATGGATGCCCGCATCGTCGAGCGCGCCCTGCAGGCCGGCGAGATCGAGATCGCGCCGCTGGCCTTCATGCGCGGACGCACGCTGTCGAACGCCGCGGTCATCCTCGACGAGGCGCAGAATACGACGTCAATGCAGATGAAGATGTTTCTGACCCGCCTGGGCGAGAACAGCCGCATGACCGTCACCGGCGACCCCAGCCAGGTCGACCTTCCCAACGGGCAGACGTCGGGGCTTGCCGAGGCGGTGCGCCTGCTCAACGGCGTCGAGGGTGTCAGCCACGTCGCCTTTACGCATGAAGACGTCATCCGTCACGAGCTGGTGGCGCGCATCGTCGAGGCCTATGACCGCGGCGGGCCTGCGCGCGTGGGCAAGGAATGAGCTGGTCGCCGCACCGGCGCCCCGCCGCGCCGCAAGCCGATATCCAGGTGCAGTCGCCGCTGTGGAACGCGGAGCCCGACGCCGAAGAAGTCGTACGCGAGGCCATCGCCGCCGCCGCCACCCTGGTACCGGCCGAGGGCGAGGTGAGTGTGGTGCTGACCGACGATTCCGCCATCCGCGACCTCAACCGCGACTGGCGCGGCATCGACAAGCCGACCAACGTGCTGTCGTTCCCGGCCCAGGCTGCAAAACCTTGCGTCAGCCGGCCGCTGCTGGGCGACATCGTCATCGCCTACGAGACGGTGGCG
>CAZUDR010000179.1:0-6874 GCA_964618715.1 uncultured Undibacter sp.
GGAATAGAAGCGATACCCCGCCGCGATCGCATGGGCATAGGCGCGCTTCATCGTCTCCAATCCGGAAAAGGCCGCCACCAGCATGAACAGGGTCGAGCGCGGCAGGTGAAAATTGGTCAGCATCAGATCGATGGCGCGGAAGCGGTAGCCAGGCGTGATGAAGATCGCGGTCTCGCCGGAAAAAGCCTGCAGCGTGCCGTCCTCGCCGGCCGCGCTCTCCAGCAGCCGCAGCGCGGTCGAACCCACCGCCACGATGCGCCCGCCGCTCGCGCGCGCGGCATTGAGCGCCTCCGCCACCTCGGCCGGGACGATGCCGAACTCGGCGTGCATCCTGTGGCCCTCGATCTCGTCCGTCTTCACCGGCAGGAAGGTGCCGGCGCCCACATGCAACGTCACCTTGCGGAGCGCCACGCCGCGCGCCTTGAGCCGCGCCAGCAGGTCGTCGGTGAAATGCAGGCCGGCCGTCGGTGCCGCCACCGAGCCCTCCTCGTGCGCGAACAGCGTCTGGTAGTCGGCCCGGTCCTGCTCGTCGGGCGGCCGGCGGGCCGCAATATAGGGCGGCAGTGGCATGTCGCCGCGCTCGGCAATGGCCTGGTCGAGGACCGGACCATGAAAGGAAAATGAGAGAGTTACCTCACCTCCTTCGTCTTTATGTGAAACTTGAGCATCGAGCTCGCCAAGGAAACAGACCCGCCCCTCACTGCCGAATCGCAGCGTGTCGCCGACCTGCACCTTCCTGGCGCCGAGGACGAAGGCCTTCCAGTGCGAGCCGTCGATGCGCTTGTGCAGCGTGGCCTCGATCTCCGGATCCGTGGTGCCCCGCCCGATCCGTCGCCCCTTCAGCCGCGCGGCGATCACCTTGCTGTCGTTGACCACCAGGCAATCGCCGGGCTGCAGAAGCTCCGGCAGATCGCGCATGCCGCGATCGTCGAACCCGGGCACATTGCCTGGCCGCACCACAAGAAGCCGGGCGGCGTCGCGCGGGTGCGCGGGCCGCAACGCAATGCGCTCCGGCGGCAGGTCGAAATCGAAAAGGTCGGTCTTCATTTTGCTCGGCGTCACCGCCCGCGAAAGCGGGCGATCCGGTACACGCAACCGCTCGCGATCATACCCCGCGCTCGCGGATACTGGATGCCCCGCATCCGCGGGGCATGACAGGCCGGCACTGGGGAAAGACTACGCCCCCATCGTCGCCTTGACGATCTTGTCGGGGTCCTGCACCGGCTCGCCGCGCTTGATCTTGTCGACGTTCTCCATGCCGGAAACCACCTTGCCCCAGGCGGTGTACTGCCCGTCGAGGAAGGTGGCGTCGTCGAAACAGATGAAGAACTGGCTGTCGCCGGAATCCGGGTTGGCCGCGCGCGCCATCGACACCGTGCCGCGCACATGCGGCTCCCTGTTGAACTCGGCCTTCAGCTTCTGTCCGGAGCCGCCCATGCCGGTGCCCTCGGGGCAGCCGGTCTGCGCCATGAAGCCGTCGATCACCCGGTGGAAGACGACGCCGTCATAGAAGCCCTGCTTCACCAGTTCCTTGATGCGGGCGACATGGCCGGGCGCCAGATCCGGCCGCATCTCGATCACGACCGGCCCCTTGGTCGTCTCCAGCGTGAGTGTGTCTTCCGGCTTGGCCATGGCATGTCCTTTCGTCAGTTCAAATTCACGGCCGAGCGCTCAGCGCTCGATGGTCGCCTTCTTGATGTAATCCAGCCGCCCGAAATTCTGCTTCAGATAGGCGTTGCCCTCCGTCTGCAGCCGGCCCTGGTCGGGGCCGCGCCCCTGCGGCGCGCCCTCGCCGTAGCCGGCAAAAAGGCTGTCGACCACGTTCATGCCCGACACGACCCGGCCGAACGGGGCAAAACCCATCCCGTCGAGACTGCTGTTGTCGCCGAAATTGATGAACACCTGGGTGGTGCGGGTGCCGGGGCCGGCGGTGGCGAAACTGACCATGCCGCGCCGGTTGCTCTGCTTCACCTGGTCGTCGGCAATGCGCGCGACGCGCCATTTGGCCATCAGCGCCGGATCGCCGTTGATGCCGAACTGGGCCATGAAGCCGTCGAGCACACGGAAGAAGCGGACGTCGTCGTAGAAGCCGTTCTTGACCAGATTGTAGAAGCGGTCGGCGCCGCGCGGCGCCCAGGCCCGGTGCACCTCGATGACGAAGGTGCCCTTGGTGGTGTCAAAGCGCGCCTTGTAGGTCGCCGGTGCCTGCTCGGTGAGCGCGGCCGGATTGGACAGCGCCGACTGCGCCAGAGCGGGCGTGGCAAGGGCCAGCAGCAGGGCCGGCGCGAGCATGAGGATCGATCGGCGGCTGGACATGGCACTCCTCGCTTGCGGGATGGATCAGCCGGCGCGGCCGGCAAATTTCTTCTTCAGCCTGGCGGCGACCGGTTTGGGCACGAAGGCGGAGACGTCGCCGCCCATGCCGGCGATCTGGCGGACCAATGTGGCGGTGATCGGGCGCACCGCCGGCGACGCCGGCAGGAACACGGTCTGCACGTCGGGGGCCATGGCCTGGTTCATGCCCGCCATCTGCATCTCGTAGTCGAAGTCGGTGCCGTCGCGCAGCCCGCGGATCAAAAGGGTCGCGCCGTGCTTGCGCGCGGCCTCCACCACCAGGTCGTCGAAGGTGACGCAGGCGAGTTCGCATCCCGCCTCTTTGGCAACGGGCGCGCAGGTCTCCTCCAGCATGGCGAGGCGATCCTCCGCGCTGAACAGCGGCGCCTTGCCCGGATGCAAGCCGATCGCCAGCACCAGCCGGTCGGCAAGCCGGCAGGCGCTGCGCACCACGTCGAGATGGCCGTTGGTGACCGGGTCGAAGGACCCGGCGTAGAGGGCGGTCCGCAGCATGAAACGGGGTCTAACCCGGCCTTATCCGCCCGGCAAGCCGTCCCTGTCCGGGGTTTGTGGCCCGACCGTCAAACGCGCGACATGGGTTTTGGCAACGATGCCCAGGGCGATACCCTCATCGACATCGAGAAAGTTATCGGCAGCGACTTCAGCGACGTTCTGATAGGCGGGCATCAGCTCTGGGGCGGCGGCGGCAACGACCAAATCTATGGCAGCGATCAAGACAATACTTACCTCAATGGCGGCGACGGCGATGACAAGATTATTGCGGGAGCCAACGACGACGACATCTACGCTGGCGAGGGCGCTGATTACGTGGAGGGTGGAGCCGGCGATGATGAAATCTTTGTAAATGACGGCAATGACACAGTGCTAGGCGGCAGCGGGAACGATCTAATCAGCGGGGGCGATGACATCGATACGTTGGATGGCGGTGACGACGCCGACATCTTAGACGGCGGAAATGGCGACGATATCCTGTTGGGAGGCGACGGCGACGATCTCCTGGCTGGCGGCCTGGGCTACGACGACATGACCGGCGGTTCCGGCGCCGACACCTTCGTTTTTGGCCTCCCCGGTGAAGGAAGCCCCACCGACCTGCTGCTCGGTATCATTCGCGATTTCAATCTGGCTGGTGACGACAAGATCGACCTGTCCGGCTTCGATGCTTTCACTGCAACGCCGGGTATAGAGCCGTTCCATTTTATCGGCACCGACGAGTTCAGCGGTATCGTCGGCGAGCTGCGATACGGCTATTCGCAAGACGGGCTAAAAACGGCGATCATGGGCGATCGCGACGCCAATGGCGCAGCGGACTTCATTATCGAACTGGACGGGATTTACACCCTGGACGAGAACGACTTCATCCTGTGAGCCGCGGCCGGCGGGCCGGTCGCGGGCCGCCGCGCCGATGGCCCGCCATCGCGCTGATATCGCTCCGTCTTAACGTCATTCTGTCGCCCCGCAGCCGACAAACCCGTCGAAACCTTTCCCCGCGCCAATCGTTATCTCCGTGAACCTTGTCGCTGGCTGGTGCGACTAACCGTCGGAACCGCCGGATACAGGGGATTGGACAATGATGAAATCGAGCACCGCCATCATGGTTGCGGCGAGCGTCGCAGCCGCTGTGACAATCTTGTCCGCGCCGTCGGGCATCCTCAGCGCCGGGCCGCGCCCGGACGCGGAGAACGCCCAGATGCGCGACTGTGCGGCGCGTCCCTGGCCCTATCTGCGCTGCGTCGGCACGCAGTACGGCAATCCGAAAGTGCGGCTGGTGACCACCGACAACCTGAAGCGCTGACCTCCGACGGCGCGGGCCGGACACCGTCCCGCTTTCCGCCCCCGCAGCATCTATTTTCGCGTGCCCGCCAGCCGCGCGGCGTCGCGGCGCATCGCCTCGGCGAGCGCGCGGATCAGACCCGTCACCACCGGATGCCGTCTCAGCGCCGCGTGGGTGACGAGCCAGATGTCGACCGGCGGGCCGACCGGGATCGTCGTCACGCGCTCAACACCCCTGAGCCGGTCTCCCAGAAAACACGGCAGCACGCCGACGCCGGCGCCGGCCGCAATGGCCGCCGCCAGACTCGTCTCGGTGTTGGCAATCAGGGACACACTGGCGCGCTTCCGGAAGCCGGCCGTCCACCACTTTGCACCCGTGTGGTACTCCAGCTCGCGCGACAGCATGCAAATACTGAAGCGCGAAAGATCCGACACTGATCGGGGATTGCCGTGCTTCCTGAGCAGCGGGCGAGCGCCATAGAGCGCATGGGCAAGCTTGCCCGCGCGTCGGCCAACCAGCCCCTCGCCCGGTTTCTGATGCGGGCGGATGGCGAGGTGGGCCTCGTTGCGCGCAAGGTTGACGAACCGGTTGTCGACGACGAGGTCGATCGTGACGCCTGGATGGCGCCGCACGTATTTCGCCAGCACCGGCCCGAGATAGCCCTCCGCCAGGCCGTCCGATGCGGACACGCGCACGGGCGTCGGAAAGCGCTCTCCCATGCCCATGAGGAACCGTTCGGCCTCGGCAAACTCCGTTTCCGTGGCCTCGGCCAGGCGCACGACCCGTTCGCCGATCTCCGTCGGCACCCATCCGGCGGGACCGCGTTCGAACAGCGGCATGCCGATGTCGCGCTCCAGCCGGTCGATCGCGCGATAGACGGTCGACGGCGCCAGCGACAACTGCCGCGCCGCCGCGAGCGGCGTTCCCGTGCGACGCGTCGCCAGCACGCAGGCCATGTGTTCCGCAGAGCGCAGACTGCCGATCATTCGCATCCTCGCAATTCTTGTTCGCGCAGATGCAAATAGACTTTCCGGCCGGCCCTGACTAGCTCTGATCGGCGGGGCTCGAAAGGAGCGAAAGTCATGCTGACCACTGTCATGAAGGCGGCGCTCTGCTGCCTCGCCCTCGCGTTTGCCGGGACGCCGGCTATGGCCCAGACGCCGCCGACGTCGGCGGACATCGCCGCCTATACCGGGCTGCACCGGGCCGCCGCCGACGGCGAGACGGCGCAGATCCGCGCGTTGCTGAAAAAGGGCGCCGATCCGGACGCCAGGGATGGCGCCGGCCGCACGCCCCTTCACATAGCCGCGTTCGGCTCACACTACGATGCGGTCCGCGCCCTGGTGGCGGGCGGTGCCGACATCAATGCGCTGGAGAACAGCCGCTACGATGTCATCACCATCGCGGCCGTGAAGGACGACGTCCGCATGGTCAGGCTGGCGCTCGAGCTCGGCGGCGATCCGAAGCTGGTCACCAGCCCCTATCAGGGCACGGCGCTGATCGCCGCCGCCCATCTCGGGCACGACGAGGTGGTCAAGGCTCTCATCGAGGCCGGCGCGCCGCTCGACCACGTCAACAACCTCGGCTGGACGGCGCTCATCGAGGCGGTGATCCTGGGCGACGGCGGGCCGCGCCATCTCAGGACGGTGAAATACCTGGTGGCTGCCGGCGCCGACCGGGCGATCGCCGACCGCAACGGCGTGACCCCGCTTCAGCACGCGCAGCAACGAACCTATCGCGACATGGTGACCGTGCTCCGGTGACCCTGTCGCACCGGCCGTCTGTCCGGTCAGCGGGTCCGCGCGAGCGACAGCCAGATGCCGCCGCCGATCAGCACAAGGCCGGACAGGCGCCCGAGCAGCCGGTTGTGCCGCGGCTTCATCAGGAAGGCGCGGCCGAGCCCGGCGGCAATGCCCCAGACCGCGTCGAGCAGGGCCGCCAGCACCACCGTCACCGCGCACATCACCCAGAGCTGGCGGCCGACCGGCAGCGACGGGTCGATGAACTGCGGCAGGAAGGCGGTGAAGAAGGCGATCGTCTTCGGATTGGTGATTGCCACCACGAAGCCGCGCCAGGCATGCACCGCGCCGTGCGGCGGCGGCGTCTCGTCGCCGGTGCCGGCGTTGCGCCAGGCCTGGATGCCCAGCCAGACCAGATACGCCGCCCCGATCCAGCGCACATAGTCGAAGACTTCCGCCGAGGTCTTCAGAATCCAGTTTAATCCGAGCGCGATGCAGGCGAGCAGCACCGCATTGCCCAGCGTGGTGCCGATCACGGTCATCATGGCGGCACGGATGCCGCGGCTGGCGCCGGTGGCGATCACCAGCGTGACGATCGGTCCCGGCACGATGACCAGAACGCCGGTGATCAGCAGGAAGGCCGAGAACAGGTGCCAGTTCATGGGAACGCATCCCGGTTGTCATCGTCCGCGCAAGCGGACGATCCAGTAATCCCTGTTTGTCCGATTGAGTCGAGAGGGCGAAGCTGCCGCATGCCCCGCTTTCGCGAGGCATGACAGCTCATGATCAATCCTCTTCCTCGCTCAGGTGCTCCACCGAGACCACGCGCTCGTCCTCGGCCGTGTCGAGCACGATCACCCCTTGCGTCGACCGTCCGGCGATGCGGATGCCGGTGACCGTGGTGCGGATCAGCTTACCCTGGTCGGTGACCAGCATGACCTGGTCGCCCTCCTCCACCGGGAACGAGGCGACCAGCTTGCCGGTCTTCGGCGTCACGTGCATGGCGACG
>CAZUDR010000180.1:0-6866 GCA_964618715.1 uncultured Undibacter sp.
CTGACGCCGAAGGAGTACCGGTTGTTGCAGGTACTGGCGCAGCATGCCGGAAACGTCGTCACGCATCAGCATCTGCTGAAAGAGGTGTGGGGCTCGGTCCACGTGCACGATACCCACTACCTGCGCATCTTCGTGCGCAAGCTGCGGCAAAAGATCGAGCCGCACCCGGATTCTCCACGCATCCTGATGACAGAACTGGGTGTGGGCTATCGTTTGGCGCAATCGGGTGCCGAGGGCGAAATCGACAGCGCCAACGGCGCCGAGACGGCGAGCCCGACGCCGTAATCACCCCGCCGGGCGCGGCCGCCCGCCTCCGTCGACATCATCCAGCGGCCGTGGTTGGCGCCTGCGGGCGCCGGCACCGCACTATTTCGGTCCGGCTACCAGCCAGATGATGAAACCGATCACGGGCAGAATCAGAATGACAAGGATCCACACCACCTTGGCGCCCGTGGACGCTGCGCTCTGAACGACCCGCAGGATGGCCCAGATGTCGAGCGCAAGAATAACCAGTCCGAGTATGCCGCCATATTCAAAACCCATGAGCAGTCTCCTTCAGCATAGCCAATTCAAAGAAAGGCGATTTGACAAGTTCCAACGGTTCCGACCCGCAATAGTTCCATCCGGAGAGCGGCATGCAGATTTTATGCGCTCCGGCGCGCAATTTACCTCACCTGCCCTTCAAGGCGAACGTCACCGCGCGCAGCTTCCACCATTGCCTGGAAGGGCCGGCTGCAATGATCTGATGCGGCGCGCATCATCACGCAGCCAAATCGCGAGATTCTGTGTCGTGATGTCGTTCTATTCCGCGGCAGGCGGCCTGCTCAGCCTGGCCGCGATTCCCGCCGTGATCCTGCTGACGGGACTCATCGTGCGCAATCCTCTCGCCCCGTCCTGGCTGCGCAATGAAGCAATCGCCACGGCTGCCGGTCTGCTGCTGACCGGGGGAATTTGCTTGGCCGCAACCTATGCGGTGTCCGGTTTCGAAGCGGCCGCCCTGCCGTTCTGGGCCACCGGCATTCTGCTCCCTGGTGTTCCCGCGGCATCGGCGGTCCTGCTGTGGAAGGTGTTCAACGTCAGCGCCCGGCTGGCACGCGCGGAAGCGGGCCACTCTCCGTTCCGCCGCCTGCATCCGACCGCAGTCGCACCGGTCGCAGGCCCGCAAATTGCCAAAGCGGCCTGAGTCCGCCCGCTACAGCGCGAACAGCTTTTCGGCGTTCTTGCCGGCGACGCGCCTTGCCACGGCGGGCTTGAGCGCATTGACGCGCGCGAGGCAGCCGGCCATGTCGCCGATATTGTGCGGATAGTCGGAACCGTAGAGTACGCGTTCGTCCGAGCCGGCAACATCAATGCACATTTCCAGCGCGCGCCGGTCGTAGACCACCGTGTCGTACCAGATACGCTGCAGGTAGGTGCTCGGCTTGTCCCTGATCACTTCGGCGCAGGCCGGGATCATTTCATGGCAGCGGTCGAGCCGCCCGGCGATGTAGGGCAGCGTGGCTCCGCCGTGCGCGGCGATCAGCTTCAGGTTCGGATAGGTGTCGATAAATCCGGCGTAGATCATGCGCGCGAAAGCGAGCGTGGTGTCGACCATGAAGCCGACCGGCGGCACGAGGCCGAACTCATGCATGTGCAGCGCGGCCACGCCCTGCGGCGCCGTCGGGTGGACCAGGACCGGAAGGCCGAGCGCGTCGATCGCCTGCCACACCGGCGCGAAGCCGGGATCGGTCAGGTCGCGCCCGTCGATATTGGCCAGCACCATGACGCCGACAGCGCCATTTCCGGTGGCACGCGCCAGCTCGGCCCTCGCATCTTCCGCGAACTGCCACGGCAGCGAGGCAAACCAGCGAATCCGGTCAGGCCGCGCGCGTTGCTGCTCGGCCATGGAATCGTTGACCATCTGCGCCGCCTTCAGACTGGTGGCCCGGTCGCCCCAGTAGACATTGGGCGACGTCAGCGAAACGACGGCGACATCGACCCTGGCGGCGTCCATCGCCTCGATGCGCTCGTCGTAGTCCCACATCCCGGAAAACAGGGTCATGAAGGGCGCGCCGTCGTGCCAAATCGTTTCCTGGCCGGCCCTGGTCTTCTTGATCTCGTACTTGCCGCCGCTGGCATTGCGCATGAGCTCGAGGAACTCGAGCGTGAGCATATGGGTGTGAACGTCGATGACTGTCATCGTGCAGAACCTGTATCAGCGAAAGGAAGCCACGGGTCAGGCGCCGGTTCCGCCCGCCTTCGGACTGGCGATCGCGCGTTGTCGCGTAACCGCCAGGTATTCGTAGGTCACGATGGCAATGCCGGCGATGACGCCGACGACGTCGACCACCGCACCGCCGGTGAATGCCCCGGCCGGAATCAGCGAGGCAAATCCCGCAGCTCCGAATGCGAGCCGTCCGGGCAGTTTGAGTTCGCGCATGAAATAGCCGACTGCCGCGCATGAGATCAGCCACACGCCGAACATGGCCGTGCAGACCGCGATGGCGATCTCCGCCGGCTCGCCAATCAGCAGCAGGCTGGGCGAATAGACGAACAGCACCGGAACGATGAAGGCGGTCCAGCCGAAACGTGTCGCCGCAAGGCCGGTTCGCATGGCATCGGCCTTGGCGACCGAGGCGGCGGCGAATGCGGCGATGGCGATTGGCGGCGTGATCATCGACATCATGCCGAAATACATGACGTACAGATGCGCGGCCATCGGTTTGACGCCGACCTCGACCAGCGATGGCGCGACCAGCGTTGCCAGCAGCACATAGACGCCGACGGTGGGGAGTCCCATGCCGAGGATGATGCAAACGATTGCCGACAGCAGAAGCAACACGAGCAGGTGACCCTGTCCGATCTGCACCAGCCCCAGGGTCAGCTGATAGCCGAGCCCCGAGATCGCCAGCACGCCAATGACTATGCCGGCGGCGCCGGTGATGAGAATAAGATCCACCGCGCCGTGCCCCGTCTCTATCAGGGCGGCCAATGCGTCCCGGGGCCCGGGCCGCTTGCCCTTGAATCCGAACAGGATCGCCGGAATGAGCAAGCCGAGGATGGCCCACATTACGGCTTTCTCGGGCTGGAAGTTGAGGAAGAACAGCCCGTAGATCAGGACGGCGAAAGCAAGCGGGAAATACCAGCCGGCGCGCCAGACCGGACCGGCTTTGGGAATGGCATCACTCTCGACGGGCGGGATGCCTTCTTTGGCCGCTTCCAGGTCGGCCTGAATAAACAGCGCAGTGTAATAGAGCAGACCTGGAACGATCGCGGCCAGCACCACCGCGGCATAGGACGTCTCCAGAAATTCGGCGACGAGGAAGGCGGCCGCGCCCATCACCGGCGGCATCAGCTGACCGCCGGTCGAGGCAACCGCCTCGATCGCGCCCGCCTTGTGCGCCGGATAACCGGCCCGCTTCATCAGCGGAATGGTGACAATGCCGGTAGCAACAACATTGGCGACCGCGCTTCCGGAGATCGAGCCGAACAGACAGGAGCCGAGCACCGCAATCTTGGCGGCGCCGCCGCGGAATCGACCCATCAGCGACATCGAGATGTCGGTAAAGAACTGCATGCCGCCGGTGTGCTGCAGGATCTGCCCGAACAGCACGAAAGCGATGACGATGGTGGTGGCCACCTTGATCGGCAGGCCAAGGATGCCCGTGTAGTTGGCGGCAAGCGCGAGCGAGAGCATCTGCCAGTCCGTCTGGATTCCGGATCCGGGCAGGTAGTTGGCGAACAACGCGTAAAGGATGAACAGGGTGACGAGGATGCTCAGCACCGGCCCGGTGGCGCGGCGCAGCGCCTCGATCAGCAGGACGACCAGGATGACGCTGACGATCACACTGTCAGTCTGGCGCAGATATGCGAGATCAACGATGCGGGGATAAAACGCCCCGAGGTAGGTGGTCGCGGCGAAGACGGTAACGGACGCAATCGCGTCGTACCAGGGCAGGTCGGTTTTCTTCTTGCCGCGAAGCGGAAATTTCAGAAACGCAATCGCAAGCGCGATGGCCAGCATACCGGCGAGATACTGCTGGTCGTAGAGCGGGATTCCAAGACGGTTATAGGCGTCGAGCGCCCAGCCGATCCCGCCAAGCGTCAGCAGCAACGCCAGCGCATCGATCAACTTGGCGGGATAAGGCAGCGCTGCCCTCCCGAGGGAGGGCAGCTTCTGTCCTGGCGTCGGATTGTCAGCCATGATGAGGCTTCAGCCTCGCAGGTCGGACCTCAGTTCTTCTTCGGCGGCCACTGACCGATTTCCTTGTAGTACTTCATGGCGCCCGGGTGATATTCGACGCCTTCGATCTCCTGTGCCATCGCGTCGGCCTTGAACAGCCGCAGCGGCGGGAACACCTTGCCGAACTCTTCGGCATTTTCGTGCATCGCCTTCACCAGCTTGTAGACGACGTCGTCCGGCGTCTTGGTGCTGGCGAAGATATTGACGCCGTAGGACACGAGATAACCCGGCTCGAGAAGCCCGACATTCGCCTTGCTGGGCTTTTCATGACGGAGATAGGCGACCGGGACCTTTGCCTTTATCGCGGAAATAACCTCCGGTGTTTCCTTCGGCACGACCAGCGCGCGCACACCGCCTACCGCCGCGTCGGCCTCGCGGATCGGCGGGCCGCCGAGCGCAAACACGAAGAAGTCCGTGCGGCCTTCCTTGAAGGCGTTGACGTTGGTGATGATGTTGGACACCTGCACGCCCTTGATGTCATCAAGCGAAATGCCCCCAGGCGCCAGCGCCGCGTTGGTCACCGCCGTCAGGACCTTCTGGTTGGTGAAGCCGACCGGCCCGCGCGCGCCCTTGAGGTCGGCGAGCGTCTTGTACTCGCTGTCCTTCTTCACGAAAATCGTATTGCGCAGCGGATAAAGAATGGCGACCGAGCGTATGTCCTTCTGTGGCCGGCCCTTGAAGTAGTCCTCGCCGGTCACGCCGAGGTTGGTCTCGTAAACGTTGGCGATGCCGAAGGGCACCTCGCCGGCGTTGACGATCGGCAGGTACTGGCTGGAGCCGCCCCGCGCCTGCACGGTCATCTTCATGCCGGCCTTGTCCGCCAGCACCTTGCCAATTGCGTTGGCTGTCGAGTTGTAGATCGAGCCCGACGGCGGCGTGGCGATGGCAATCGGTTGCTGCGCGGATGCGCCGGAAACCTGCGCCAGGATCCCGAGCGCGGCCAGCGCTGGAAGTGTCATTCGAATGTGCATTCCGTCCTCCCTGTTATGTCGATCTTGCCGCTTGTTGCGGGACGTTTGGTTGATGTCCGGTGGCTGCCGGCGCGACTTCTCTCCTTCCGGCCCCACGGGCGCGAGCGGCGACAGATTGGATAAACTGTCGCTTTAAGGTCAAGCGAGGAAACATTAATCTCCCGCAGCGGCCCACGCCGCGGGACCCTTGCCCACCCGCTTGCAGCCGGGGCCGATGCCGGCCCATTTTCTTGACAGGGTGGCCCCGCATCGCCATAAGCATGCCATACGCGGGCCTTGGGGTCCGCGTGCTTTTTGAGGGGCAACCTAAGCCCCTGAAAACACACAAAAACAGACTGAAAGAAGCCGGTCCGGACCTGGTCCGAGCACCGGAGACGAACACGAGGACAGAAAGATGTTCGCAGTCATCAAAACCGGCGGCAAGCAGTACCGCGTTGCCCCGGAGGATGTGATCCGCATCGACCGGGTCGCGCGCGACCCGGGCAGCATCGTCGAATTCGGCGAGGTGCTGGTGCTTGGCGGCGATACGCCGCAACTCGGCACACCGACGGTGACCGGTGCGACCGTTGCCGGCGAGGTGCTCCAGCACACGCGCGGCGACAAGGTCATCGCCTTCAAGAAGCGCCGGCGCAAGAATTCGCGCCGCAAGCGCGGCTACCGGCACGAGTTCTCGGTCATCCGCATCACCGAGATCCTCACCGAGGGGGCCAAGCCCGCGCAGACGCCGCCGCCGCCGCGGCCCAGGCGCGAGGCCAGGAAGCCTGAAGGCGAAGCGGCCGCTCCTGCGGCGGAAGAGGCCGATACCGAGAAGCCGTCCAAGACCAGGACGGCGAAGAAGACCGCGGCGAAGAAACCGGCCGCCAAAAAGCCGGCCGCCAAGGGCAAGGCCGCGGCGGCGGGAACAAAAGGTAAGAAGAAGTGAGATGATTCCGTCACGGAATCGGTGTAAACAACCAGGTACGAATTCGAGAGAAGACGATGGCGCACAAGAAAGCAGGGGGATCTTCGCGTAACGGCCGCGACTCGGCGGGCCGCCGACTCGGCGTGAAGACCTATGGCGGCGAGATCGTGCTCGCCGGCAATATTCTCGCGCGCCAGCGCGGCACCAAATGGCATGCCGGCCGCAATGTCGGTTGTGGCAAGGATCATACCCTGTTCGCGCTCGTTGATGGAAAGGTTCAGTTCGCTACCAAAGCCAAAGGCCGCAAATACGTATCCGTCGTACCGATGACGGAGGCAGCGGCCGAATAGACGGTGGACTTAAATCGAGGTCCGCCGGTCATTCAGTCAAACCGGCGGGGCTCAATGGGCTCTGAGAGGGGGAGACGGATGGCCGGCTCCCCCTCTTCGCATCTTGCAGCACTTCCGCTGCGCAATCCGGAGCCCGTGCCATGACACTCTGCGAAGAACTGCCAAGAAGGGAAATCCGCGAGGCGAGTATCCCCGTCCTCGAGACCAAGCGGCTTGCCCTGCGCGCCCCGCGCCTCGAGGACGCTAAAACGGTAGCGATGCTCGCCAACGACCGTCGCATCGCCGAGAACACGGCGCGCATTCCGCATCCGTACAAGTTGGCGGATGCCGAAACCTTCATCAGCGGGGCCAGCAAGGGCGCCGCCGACGCGGTGTTCCTGATCACGCTGCGCGACGAAACCATTGTCGGCGCCTGCGGCGTC